>CANTHI010000548.1 GCA_947653505.1 uncultured Eubacterium sp. | reverse complement strand
CTGTCATTAAAGGTATTCGGGGCCTTGCGGATAAAACTAAACACGCTGAAATCTGGACGAGACGGTTGATATCCAAAGCAGCGTGGAGCTTGCGGAGCTGAGCCGTTATATCAACCAGATGAAAAGGAGTATTCTGGATAACCGCCGTAAGATCACCTATATTATCGGCAAGACCAAAATGCCGATCGGCGTGTATGAATACAATCATTACATGAAACGGGTAAACATCAGCGAACACGTTCCCGAAATCCTTGCCCTGAAAACAGGGGAGTATGAACGTCTCTCCGCTGATTACAGGATTTTTCAGGAATTTATCATTGATCTGCGCAGAAATATCGTAGATGATGAATCCTGTGTATATTCCTGCAGGGAGCGCTATGTGAAGCTGGAAGAGGTTGAGCATAATGGTGATGTATTTGGTGTTGTGATCGATGTGACGGAGGAAATCGTAAAACGTAAAAAAATAGAGGGGGAACGCGAGGCAAAAAGCCGCTTTCTTTCCAACATGTCGCATGAGATCCGCACGCCGATTAACGCAGTGCTCGGAATGAACGAGATGATTTTGCGCGAGGCACAGGAAGAGCAGATTTTAACGTATGCGGCAAATATTAAAAGTTCTGGAAAAATGCTGCTGTTTCTGATCAATGACATTTTGGATATTTCAAAAATAGAATCCGGAAAAATGGAAATTATTCCGGTGGAATATGAGACGCCGGCTCTGATTATGGATTTGTGGAATGTCATTTATCTGCGTGCAAAAGAAAAAGGACTCGTATTTGACGTGGAGTCGGACGAAACGCTTCCCCGTGTACTGTATGGCGATGATGTGCGGATGCGACAGATTGTGACAAACCTGTTAACAAACGCGGTCAAGTATACACCGCAGGGCAGCATCCGGCTTCTGATTGCGTATGAACGCCAGAGCAGTCAGGAGCTGCTGCTTAAAATATCGGTGCAGGATACAGGCATCGGCATCCGCAAGGAAGATATGGGAAAGCTTTTTGAAAGCTTTCAGCGCCTGGATGAAGAAAAAAACAGAAATATTGAAGGGACCGGGCTGGGCATGAATATTACAATGTCCCTGCTTAAGATGATGGGCGGCGATATGAAGGTAGAGAGTGAATATCAGAAAGGCTCCACCTTTACCGTAGTCATACCGCAAAAAATTATAGACGACGGGCCTGCAGGCAGCTTTCAGAAGATACAGGAAAGAAACACGCAGCATCATGGCAGTAAAAAGGGCAGCTTTACAGCTCCCGAAGGCCGCGTGCTTGTGGTAGATGACAATACGATGAACCTGACCGTATTTAAAGCGCTGCTAAAGCGGACAAAGCTGCAGGTCGTGACGGCGCAGTCCGGAAAACAATGTCTGGCCGCTGTGCAGAAGCAGAAATTCCACATGATTTTTATGGACCATATGATGCCCGGAATGGATGGAATCGAGACACTGCATGAAATAAAGAAGCTTGCCGGACATACGGATTTTCCAAATAAAGACACACCAGTCATCGCGCTGACGGCAAACGCCGTGGCAGGTGTCAGGGAGATGTATCTGGCGGAAGGCTTTGCGGAATTTCTGACAAAACCGGTGAACGCGGAGCTTATGGAACAGATCATCTGCAAATATCTCCCGCAGGAGCTGGTTCGGATGGCTGAAAAAACAGATTTAAATCCAGAGACAGATTTAAATCCAGGGACAGACCGTAATCCGGAGACAGACAACGACGCCGGTCAGTATGACAGCTATCTGGAACAGGGCGTTTCTGTCAGAAACGGGCTGAAGCATTCCAAAGGCGATATGGAAATCTATCTGGATTTTGTGCGGCTTTTTCTGAAAGACGGACATAAAATGGAGCAGCTGCGGCAGGATCTGTCCGGGCATCATATGAAAGACTATGCGATACAGGTACATGCCTTAAAAGGAAATGCGCGGCTGCTTGGTGCGGATAAACTGGCAGATATCGCATATGAGCATGAAATGCAAAGCAAAGCAGGGCAGGAAGAGGACGTATCAGCACACTGGGAAGAACTGGAGCAGGCCTGGAAAACCGCACTGGAAGCCTTTCAGGACATTTATGACACATATGCCTCTGTACCAGAGGAAGCAGATATTTCAGATGACGGCGGACAGACGGAACTGCCGCAGGAAAGTCTTGACGAAATGGCGGCGCTGATCGATCAGTTTCAGACAGACGAGGCAGTGATTCAGATTAAAAAATGGCTGAAAAGCCCACTGTATCCGGATATGCGGAAGCGGCTTACAGATGTTCTGGCGGCGATAGAGGATGAGTTTGACGAAGATAAAGCAATCGGACTTTTGAAGAAAAATACGGAGGATGACAGATGATGACGGATAAAAAAAGCATTGTGGCAGTGGATGACAGTGGAATTATATTAAAGATGCTTGAAAAGCTGCTGGGAGAAGAATACGAATATACCGGGTTCTCAAAAGGACTGCGTGCCCTCAGGTATTTAAAGGAAGCACGCACACCGGATCTGATTATTCTGGATATTGAGATGCCGGAAATAGACGGGTATGAAATGCTGAATATGATACGCAAAAAAGAGGAGCTGAAAGAAACGCCGGTTCTTTTTCTGACATCAAATAAGGATAAGGAGAATGTCGTAAAGGCAATAAAGTCTGGTGTAAATGATTATATTGTAAAGCCGGTGGATGAGACTGTGTTTATGGATAAGGTGCGTAAGCTGCTGAAAGAAGAGAAGTATAGCTGGGATCATTTGTGAGTATTCTGGCTGGACGCGCGGACGCTGGGAGAGGGAAATGGCCCCATAGGCGCGAACTTAAGCAAATATGCAACAATTTTCATATAAGTGTTGCGTATTGTATTGGCTATGCGGACGCCGGATGGGAGACGTTGGCCTGTCTGCCTGTGACTTT
>CANTHI010000547.1 GCA_947653505.1 uncultured Eubacterium sp. | reverse complement strand
TCAGGGAAGATCCGGTATGCCAGTGTCTGGTGCTGGCTGTTTTTGTGTTTTTGCTGTTATGTACATTTTCTGTGGCAGGCACGTTTACGGATGAAAATGATAATTTCAGGGGAGGAATGATCATTGCCAGGGGTGGTGTTTTGTATAAAGATTATATTACACAGCATACGCCTGTGGCTTATTATATTTGCGCGTTGTTTGCGTTATTGGGAGCCGGATCTGTACAGCAGTTCAGATTGTCTTATTATTTTGCGACAGCTCTGATCTGGGGATGTTTATATATCAGACATGCCCCGCGTTTTGGAAAGAAAATAATGTATCTGATTGCAATCGCTGAGTCTGTTTTGATACCGGTGGTAGTCCCGCTGCACGGAGCGCAGGTGCTTTCGGATGGGATACAGGGCATATGCATGGTCATTCTGCTGCTGGAATTTTTAGCGTATTATCAGGACAGGACCCTTGGATGGAGCAGGGCATGGATCGTATCGGCATGTATATGGGGCAGCTTTGGCTCTGCGTTTGTAAGTGTATATGCTCTGGTCTGGATCGTGGGAGCTGTGCTGGTTTTGGAATTTTTATACTGGAGGAAAAAGAAAGTATCTGTTTCTGGTATCTGTTTCAGATATTACAGGCTTATAACCGCCGTGATGCTTCCAGCCTTATGCGCGGTTATTTATCTGGCAGTGAATCATGCATTGCGGGAAGCCTTTCAGCAGGCGTATGTATTTAATACACAGGTGTATGCACGTTATCTGCAGGGGTTTGGCTCCAGGCCGGTACAGCCTTTTATCGAAGCGGTGCAGAACTTTTTCCACGCAGTGGCCGGATGGTTTTTGACACTGTTTACGCAACAGGCGGCAAATGTGACAATTGTGCAGCTTGTGCTCCTTACATCTGCAGCGACGGCGGCAGTGTTGCTTTTTTTCGCAGAAAAAAGGCGGGTGGAGGCGTTTACATTGTTTGCGGCTATGATCTGTTCTGCGACAAGAGGGTATGAGGCACATGGTCTGGCTGCATGGTATCTTGCGATCCTGATCATCTGTCTGTATGCGGATGGATGGAAGATGCGTCTGAAAACAAAAGAAGGATCTGTTTTTTCTGCCGCAGTGACAGTTCTTTTAACGATTCTTTTGTTAAGCACGTATACGGACTGCGTGGGTGACTATCTGCTGACAGAACAGGCGCCTGTATCTGATGTGGAGAGTGAGGTAATCTCAAAAACAGAACCGGGTGAAGGAATCATGATCGACGCATATGGCTGCGATTCTCTTTATTTTCTTTATAAGGACAGATATCCGGTGAACCGTATGGTATATATGCTGCCCTGGTATATGGACTGGTATGAAGCGGTAACAGTCCATGAGCTGTATGATTACCGTCCGGACATCGTCGTCTTTAACCCGGAACAGGATACGTGGGGATATACGCATTATGCAAATATTCTTGAGATGGAAATAAAAAAAAATTATACAAGGTTATCCGGTTTTCCGGTATGGATCAGAAAGACTGATCCATGAAAAAGCAGACCGTCTTACAAGGGAGTAAATCATGAACGAAAAATTATATATTGTAATTCCGGCATATAATGAAGAAGAAAATATTGAAAATGTAGTCAGGCAGTGGCATGAAATCGTAAAGCAGATCTCGAAAACATCCAGACTGGTAGTCGTGGATGATGGCTCGAAAGATCATACCTATCAGATATTATGCGATTTGCGCAAAGAACTGGTGCAGCTGCAGCCGTTAAGAAAAATGAATGAGGGGCATGGGGCAACCGTGCTTTACGCATATCATTATGCGCTGGAGCAGGGGGCGGATTATATTTTTCAGACGGATTCGGATGGACAGACGCTGCCGGAGGAGTTTGGGAAATTCTGGGAGCGGCGTAAGAAACAGGATGTGCTGATCGGATACAGAAATCACAGGGAAGACGGGTTTTTCAGAATTGTTGTCACAAAAGTTTTAAAGCTTGTATTAAAAATCATTTTTGGGATCAATGTCACAGATGCAAATACACCATACCGGCTCATGAGCAGAAAGGTATTGGAAAAATATATGGATAAGGTTCCTGAAAAATTTAATCTTTCAAATGTAATGCTGACGGTATTATTTTTAGACAACAAGGAAAAAGTGGAGTTTATTCCAATTACATTCCGGCCAAGGCAGGGAGGAGTAAACTCGATTCATATTTCAAAGATTATCCGTATCGGGTGGCAGGCGTTAAAAGATTTTAAAAAAATAAAACGGGAAATGTGAAATGCGTTCATTTACATAAATTGTTATCCTTAAAAATTCAAAACTAAGAAACTGTAAATCGAAAGACAGCAGAAAAAATCTGTTGTCTTTTTTTGTGAAGAAACGAGCGGATTATGTGAAAAAACGGGCAGTTGCACCGCGGATATTATCTGTTACAATAATCTCGCATCCGGTATGAAGGAAAAGTACGGATGACAGATACAGGTATGGAAAGGAGGTATTTTGAGACAAAAATGCGTACACTTAGAAATAGAATCAGCCGTTATATGCAGGTTGTCACTCTTTTACTCGTAGTTCTTTTTCTGGGGATTATCTTTTATTTTCAGATCGTAAATGAGCGGCGGCATGCTTATGTGAGCGCTATGGAAACTTTCTGCCAGATTGAGCAGGTTCTGGGAGAAAACAAGGAGGAACTGGCCGATATCAGACAGGTTTACCGGAATACCTGTCTGCACAATGCGGAGGCAATTGCTTATATAATCGAAAGCAATCCCGCTGTCTTAGACAGTGTGGAGGAGCTAAAGAAAATTGCCATGATGGTAGAAGTGGACGAAATACATATTTTTGACACAACAGGGCGTATTTTTTCGGGAACCCATCTATAATATTCCCCATCTAAGTATTGCAAATCCGTGCTCCCCAGCATA
>CANTHI010000546.1 GCA_947653505.1 uncultured Eubacterium sp. | reverse complement strand
TTGCCTTTTTAAGCAATATCTACTATGATAAAAATAACGAATCAGAAAAGGAGGCAGAGCAAAAGATGAATCAGTATGATGAAATATGTCTGAACTATTTTTTGGAACATCAAAGCCAGCTGTTCCGTGAGGAAGTAGCTTCCACACAGGAGGAGGCAGAGGAGTTTCTGGAAGACTGTCTTGCGGTGGTCTGTGAGAGTCTGAAGGAAGTTAAAGACTATCTGGACGAAAGCGGTGCGGATGTTGCCGGGATGAGTCTGAAAGAGATTGAAGAGGCCAGCGAGGTTTTTTCACTTCCAGACGGAAGATATCTGGTTGTTGAGGTTTAGTTCATGAGCCGAAAGAAAATAATGCAGAAAAAGCGTACCAGAAGAATGGCCGTCCTGTGTGCGGCAGGAATGCTGTTATCCGGTGTTTATACCGGCTGCGGCAAAGGGGATCCGCTGCATGTGACGCAGATGATCACGAAACCTGTGTTAAAAGTGGATGGAGAAAGCTATTCCCTGTCCGAGGCAAAGGTCTATTTTGTGAATTACCAGAACCTGTATGGAACCGTAGCCGGTGTGGATTTGTGGCAGCAGCAGGATCAGGAAGGTATGCTCGGAGAATATATTAAAAATCTGACAATGGCGCAGATGACAAAAATACTGAGCATGGATTCTCTGGCAAAGAGCAGGGAGATAGCTCTGGAAGAAGAGGAGATGGCCGGTGTCGAAAAAGCGGCAAAGGCTTATTTTGAATCACTGGGTGAAAAAGAGCTGGCTTATCTGGAGGTGGGCGAACAGGATATAAAAAAATTATATGAAGATTATGCTTTGGCACAAAAGCTCTATAAATCGCTGACAGTAGGAGTTAATAGTGAAGTCAGCGACGATGAGGCGCGTATTATGGACGCCATGCAGATCGTGGTATCGGATGCAAAAACCGCGAGGGAAATAAAAAAAGCACTCAAATCCGGCGGTGATTTTTCCACGCTTGCGGGTTCTTATAATGAAGCGGAAGAGGTAAAGATTCAGTTCGGAAGAGGAGAATTGCCGCAGGAAGTAGAAAAAGCAGCCTTTGCGCTGGATAACGGTACTTCCACCAGCAGTATCAAAACAAAAGATGGATTTTATTTTATATATTGCGTAAATAAATTCAATGAAGAATTAACAGATGCAAATAAAATCAAGATTGTACAAAAAAGGGAAAAAGAAGCGTTTGGAGATGTTTACGATGCCTATGTCCGTACGATTGCAAAAAAATTATATCAGGATACCTGGAACAGTCTGTCCGCAGAACATGTGGAAGATTTAAATACAGATAGTTTTTTCGCGGTTTATCAGGAGTATTGCGGGGAGTTGCTGTAAAGATGATTACAGAAAAAATACGGGAACAGCTGGCGCAGTCTGCCGAAGCAGAATATCAGAGATTTCAGGCAAAACTGCTGCCAGGCGTGGACGGCATCCTTGGGGTACGGCTGCCACAGCTGCGGCAGCTTGCAAAACAGACTGCAAAGCAGGATGCTTTGGCATATCTCCAGGAGATGAAAGAACTGACTGCACATGGCACAGTTCTTTACTATGAAGAAAAGATGCTGTTCGGACTTGTCACCGGCTATGCGCGGATGGACGATCCACAGAGAAAATACTGGCTGGATGTGTTTGTACCGGTGATTGACAGCTGGGGTGTCTGTGACAGCTGCTGTATGACTTACAAGTGGATGAAAAAACAGCCGGAGTTCTGGTGGGAATACCTGAACAAATGGCTGTCGTCAGAAACGGAATACGGGATCCGGTTCGGATTCGTATCCATGCTGGCGCACTTTGTGGATGAGGAGCATCTCCAGCAGATTTTTGCATGCTGCAGCCAGACCCGTCCGGATAAAAAACAAAATAGTTATCAGGATAATAATCAGGATAAGGACTACTATGCAAAAATGGCACAGGCGTGGCTGGTCTCGGTATGTTTTGCAAAATTTCCCGATCAGACATATGCGTTTTTAAAGACAGATACAATGGATGATTTTACCCATAATAAGTCGATTCAGAAAACCTGTGAATCTTACCGTGTGTCAAAAGAGTGGAAAGCAGCCATACGCAGTCTGCGAAGATAGCAGTGCAGGAAAAAGGCGGTGAAAAGGATGATTGATAAGATTAATGGGAATGGCGGATATGATTTTACGGAAAACGGGCAGAGCCGGAGAAAAAGTCCGGCCGTAAGGGCATACGAGAATACGCCGGGATTTGAAGAGGCCACAAAGAAAAAGGCAGGACAGAAAAAGAATCCGGTAAAGGCAAAACCACAGGATGACGGCGTCATTCTGGATCTGTCCAAAACAGAAGCTGTAAAGAAAAAACCAGCAGAATCTGCATCCCACGCGAAAAACCAGTCATGGACGGCAGTATTGCGCAGGCTGTTCGCACCTGCCCTGCAGTGGCTGAAAAATTTCTGGGAGTCAGATTCTTCCCAAAAGCCGGTCGGCCAGCCGGATAGTCTGGAGAAGATATCTGAAGAGCCGGATGCTTTAAAGCAAATGGATTCCGGCATGGAAAATACCGTTTTGGCAGATGATGCAGCAGACGGGAGGGAGACGCAGGAAATTTTGTCAGGTGCTGATGAATCTTTTCCAGATATTTTTCCAGATAAAGAAGTAACAGATGCGGCATTAAAGTCCAGGGATTTAAAAAAGATTGAGCAGCTGGTAACACGCAATGGGACAAAACATCTGGCGCACAATTCTGATCTGCTGACTTATTACGACCGGCGTGGCAGGTTTGTGGAGATGGACGAGACGCAAAAGCACCGTGTGCTGTTTGGAGATAAAAATATATTAAAATTATAAGGATGATACGCTGGCATATGCTTAGGAACTGAAGATGAAATTATCTTCCGAGAGCATTCACGATATCGGAGTAGCATGTCT
>CANTHI010000545.1 GCA_947653505.1 uncultured Eubacterium sp. | reverse complement strand
AGGATTGATAACCTAAAGTCCCCAGAACCCCTGATTTTACAAGGATTTTTGCACTTTGTGCACCGATGGCAAAACATAACAATTTATAAGAAAATGTTATCTTTGCTAAAAAGAGAGGGAATGCAAAGGCAAACGGAGGAGATTATGAGGGAATTGGATTATAGAAAAATGGGCATGCGGATCCGTCAGGTCAGGAAAGCCAAAGGCTGGTCACAGGATGAGCTTGCACAAAAAAGTGGGATCAGCATGTCGTTTTTGGGCCATATCGAACGTGGTACCAGGATTATGAGTCTGGAGACTTTTGTCAGGATTTGTTCGGCTTTGGAGGTTGGTGCTGATGAACTGCTCTGGGGCGTAGCGAATCCTTCAGAAACTGCGTTAAATTTGTGGAATCTGACAGAGCAAAGATCAGAGGGAAAAAATGGCGACGGCTACTCCATGTATGTCAGGATTATGAAATCAGTGGCAGAGATTATGAATGAGTCATAACGGGTGTGGAAGACAGTCTGGAAAAAGTCAGAAAAGAAAGGATAAAGATGAATGTAAATGGATTCCTGGAAGAAAACAGAAGTGACAGAAACGGATCTGATGGACTTAATGCGCAGCTTCCTCAGACAGTGGAAACGGATGTTTGCCTGTGCCCTGGTGTTTATGCTTCTTTTTGGAGGGTATGGCCTGTTTAGGAACAGAAGCAGCGGGCATACAGACGCCCGGCAGAACCTCTCAGATTCTATGGATGGCAGTGACGTTACAGAAGATCCAATAGCACTGACAAAGGCGCAGCAGCAAAAGATAGTGGTCGCGGCAGCGCTTGCAAAAGAAACTGCAGATTTGGAAGAATACCTGGAAAATTCCATTCTGATGCAGATAGATGCCTACCACAAGCCTTGTGTGACGCTGTTGTACAGCATTGAAGATACAGAAAAATATGCGCAGAAAAAGATCCTGGAGAGTTACGTGAATTTTTTGGCAAATGGAGGGGCTGTAAAGGAATTAAAAAAAGAAACATATGGCAGCTGGAAAATGAAAGAGAGTTATCTGGCAGAGATGCTGGCAGTACGGCGGGAAGCGGATGATCCGGATAAGGTGATTCTGGAAGATACAGCAAATGGCATGTCACCGGAGCTGCTGTATGTGGAACTGACTGGTCTGGATATGGAAATGGCAGAACGGCTGGCGTCAGACCTGCAGGAGGTACTGCGGGCATATGGCCAGACTGCGGAGCGGATAACGGGAAAGCATGCGCTTGTCCTGTTAAATGAAGCAAAGGGAATAAAGTATGACAGCAGGCTGCAGCTAAAACAGCATGACAATCAGGCGGTTTTAAGGACGAATATCGGAAATCTGAAGACTTTGACGGATGATTTCGATGAACAGCAAAAAGCGGCGTATGAAAAAGCCGCAGGAATATCCGGTGAATCCGGGGAGGAGCCGGAAGTGCAGAAGCCGGAAAATGCTTTAAAGATGACGGGCAGTATTGCGAAATACTTTCTGGCCGGATTTGCCTGCGGTTTGTTTTTGTATGGCTGCATGTTTGCATTCCGGTATCTTCTTCTGGATACGGTGAAAAGTGTGGCAGAACTAAAAGAGCGTTACCGGTTTCCTGTTTATGGCAGTATCATCCTGAAAAAAGGAACCGTGGACGATGGCAGCCGGGCGCAGATTCTGAACCGGATCCGGCTTGCCTGCAAAAAGCAGAAAGTGTCCAGGCTTTGCATGGCAGCGGGTATATCCTGCAGTGGCTGGGAGAGGGAATGTCTGGACGGGTTGATCAGGCAGCTGGATGACTGGGGGATTCATACGGTACTGGCAGAAAATATCAGAGGGAACGTACCGGTATGGGATACCGTGACGGACGTGGGGATGGTTCTGATGGTTTACAGGATCGGAAGGACAACGCACCGGATGATTGATGAAGAAATGGAGTTTTATCTGGAAAATGAGGTAACTGTACTTGGTGCGATGGCATTAGAAGATCAATGAGCGGAGAGAATAGATGAGTGCGAAAGACAAAGATATGTGGGCCAGGGCGGCAATATTATTATTTCTGGATATTCTGGCAGTCTATGCTTCCAGTTTTCTTGCGCTGGCAATCCGTTTTGAACTGAGCTTTACGAAAATAGAACGTCTGTATGTGGAATCTGCTTATCGTTACCTGGCGGTAAATATAGTATGTACGGTTGTGATATTTTATTTTTTCCGGATGTATACCAGTTTGTGGAAATATGCCAGTGTCAGAGAGCTGTGCAATATTATATTTGCGGTTGTTCTTTCAGGTATGATGCAGATGGCTGGAATCTGCATGATGCAGATTCCAATGCCGCGCAGTTATTATATTTTGTATATTTTGCTTTTTCTGGCTTTTGAAATACCGATCCGTTTTTGCTACCGGTTTTTCCGGTTCTTTCGGAATGAATTTGGTTCGGCAAAAAAGAGTACGTCAAACGTTATGGTCATTGGTGCAGGGGATGCTGGCGCCGCCATTCTAAAAGAAATGTGTCTGAGCAGGTATGTAACGCAGCAGGTGCGTTGCTTTATTGATGACAGTCCGGCAAAACAGGGAAAATATATCCAGGGCTGTCCTGTAGTAGGAGGACGGGAAAAGATTCCTGAGGCAGTCAGGGAATACCAGATAGAAAAGATTATGATAGCGATTCCGTCCGCATCCAAAAAAGATATCCGTCGGCTGGTTGGGATCTGTCAGCAGACAGATTGTGAGATTAAGATTCTGCCGGGAACCTATCAGCTGATCAATGGTGAAGTCAGTGTGTCGCAGCTACGGGAAGTCAATATTGAAGACCTGCTGGGGCGCGATCAGATTCAGGTCAGCCTGAATGAGATTTTAGGCTATGTAAAAGGAGAGGATTGCCATGATAGCGGGCGGAAAGAAGAAAATGGGCACCAAAGCAA
>CANTHI010000544.1 GCA_947653505.1 uncultured Eubacterium sp. | reverse complement strand
TCCTCCGTTGATTCATCAAATGTCAGATAGCCTAGATGAAAAAGAATATCCCGCATGGCCAAAAACATATACCGGAGACATCCTTCTGGTTGGGATCAATTATGATAAAGATAAAAAATTGCATACCTGTATCATTGAACCATACACAGAATAATACAGATATAAAAAGCAGCAATCCGGCCCGCCAGACTGCTGCTTTTTTCGTTACCTTACCCCAAACTGATACCCTGTCTTTGTCGTATAGACTTCCCCGGCCTTTAAAACCGGCGACTCAAACGCTGGCTCGTTTACTGAATTTGGAAAATACTGTGTTTCCAGACAGAATCCCTGTCTTTTTTCATAAACCGCTCCCTGTTTTCCATCCTGCGTCGTGATAAAATTACCAGAATAGAACTGCACGCCCGGCAGATCCGTATATACCTTCATCGTAATCCCCGTGCCTTTTGCATATGCTTCTGCAATCAGCTCATATGCGCCCTTTGCAGTTTTATCCAGCACAAAATTATGATCATATCCACCGCCATAACCGATCTGAATATCATTCGTGTTAATATCCTTTCCGATGGTCTTTGCTGTCGTAAAGTCCATCGGGGTGCCCGCAACCGGAGCAATTTCACCCGTAGGAATCGCTTTGGAGTCAATCACCGGTGTAAAATGGGACGCCCGCAGCATCAGCTCCTGACCAAGCACATCACCGGATGCATGACCTTCCAGATTAAAATACGCATGGTTTGTAAAGTTCGCTACTGTATCCTGATCGCATACTGCTTTGTACTGAATCTCCACCGTCTGGTCATCCGTCAGGACATAGGTGACTTCCGCATCCATATTTCCCGGAAATCCCTGTTCCTTGTCCGCGCTCCTGCAGGTAAGCGTAATCGTATTTTCTGTATGTTCTTTTACATTCCAGACAACAGCATCCATTCCTTTTATGCCGGAATGCAGATTGTTCTCATTGTCGTTAGCATCCAGCTGATATGTCACACCGTTGATGGTCAGCTGTGCATTTGCGATCCGGTTGCCGTTTCTGCCGATGACTGCGCCAAAATAACAGGTGTTGTTCTCATAGCCAGTAACATTATCATATCCAAGCAGCACATCCTGCATCGTTCCATTTTTATCCGGTACAATGATCGAGACAAGCGCAGCGCCATAATCAGTAACCCGCACTTTTGCGCCGTTTTTATTTTCCAGCGTATAGACAGACACCACTTCGCCATGTCTGCCTGTTCCAAAAGATTCTTTATTCATCATCGTTCTGCCTTTCTTTTTTGCTAACAGCCCGGAACAGACTAATTCTGTCCATAATAAGCATTCGCACCGTGTTTCCGGTAGAAATGCTTATCCTTGATGCTGTCCGGTGCAGGCTCTGCCTTTGGATTAATCAGCTCTGTATTCAGCGCCATCTTTGCTACTTCTTCGAGGACAACCGCATTGTAAACAGCCTGATCTGCATCCTTGCCCCACGTAAACGGTCCGTGATTCTTACACAGAATACCTGGCGTATACATCGGATTGATACCGTTTTCCTCCAGTGTCTCAATAATGACAAGCCCGGTATTTTTCTCATATTCCCCATTGATCTCTTCCGGCGTCAGGCTTCTGGCACAAGGAATTGATCCGAGGAAATAATCCGCATGCGTCGTTCCATACAGCGGAATGCTCCTGCCAGCCTGTGCCCAGGAAGTCGCTGTCGTAGAGTGCGTATGTACAACGCCCCCGATTTCCGGATACTTTTTATATAACTCCGCATGGGTTGCCGTATCTGAGGAAGGCTTATATTTTCCTTCGATTTTATTCATATCCAGATCCATGACAACCATATCATCCGGTGTCAGTTCCTCGTATTCCACGCCGCTCGGCTTGATGACAAAATAACCTGTCTCACGGTCAATCCCGCTGACATTCCCCCATGTATAAGTTACAAGGCCGCGCTTTGGCAGCTCCATATTTGCTTCGTATACCTGTTTTTTTAATTCTTCTAACATCACGTTTCTCCCTTGCCTAAAGTTATGACTGCCTGGATAACCCGCAAAACGATTATCCGGATTTACCTGGCGTTTTTCTTAATTTTTTTATATTTGTTACACTATGGCTATGCGGACGCCGGATAAAAGGCGTTGGCCGGTCTGCCTGTTCCTTTTCCAGAATGTAAGAAGCTCTAAGCATTCTGCATCTACTCTTTGGAACCGGACGGGCACGGCACCTGGTGCCCAATGGGGCATGCTATTCGCTTCTGGCGTTCCGCCAGCAGCTAAAGGTGCCGCTTCGGCTGCGCCGCCTGTGTATTGGGCAGAATGCCAGGAGCTTCTAACATTCTTCCAACGTCTCAGGCAGATCGGCCAACGCCTTTCATCCGGCTGGTTTTCATATGCTTTACACACGCTGCATCAAAACACTATATCCGAAATTATGCATAAACAGTTTCAGCTGTATGCCAGTATCATTAGCTTAAGCATTCAGAATTAAGACGCATTAAAAAGAACTCCAGAACGATTTTTGCTATAGACTTTGTGGCAAACAGCCTAAGCTGATGGCGCGGGTTATCTGATGTAACGCCTGAGAAAACCCGCTGGGAGAGGGAATCTGCCCTGTCTGCTGTGGCTTCGGAAGAATGTCAGAACCCTTAGTATTCTGCCCGATACACAGGCGGCGAAGCCGAAGCGGCACCTTTAGCTCAGTCTGTTTCAAAAGCATAAGGAATGGCAGGCCGCACAAACGTACAAATTGATACAGATTTGCCGGACATTCAGAAAAGAACCGCCAGCAGTTATATGTAACGCCTTAGAAAAACAGCTGGATGAGGGAAGCGGCCCTGTTTCATTGTGACTTTGGAAGAATGTTAGAAGCTCTTAGTATTCTGCCCGATACACAGGCGGCGGAGCCGAAGCGGCACCTTTAGCTGCTGGC
>CANTHI010000543.1 GCA_947653505.1 uncultured Eubacterium sp. | reverse complement strand
AATTTGCACATGAAGAAGTCACTGAATTTAAGCAGGCTGTGACAGAAGATCCTGTCCTGAGTGGAATCTTCAATCAGTCTGTTTACCCAGTCAGCAACAAGCCTGCGGTTTTGTGGAAGCCATTCTCCAAAGCTTTGTTTGATTTTCATATAGTATGTTCCTTTCTTGTGGTTGCCGTTTTTGCCTGTCCGTATCTGTTTTACGGCCATATTACCGGATCCTGTACTTTGTCAGTATCCAGTCCCTGGCTTTTCAGCCATCTGTCTACTACGGCTTTTGGTATGGTGTTTGTCCTGCAGTGCAGGGCATCCGTTCCGAGCCACGGGGTTTCTTTTTTGCCCCGGATACCATAAATTTTATAGTTTCCGGCATAAGCTTCTTTGTATGCCGCTAACGCCGCCTGATTCCAAGATTCATATTGTTCGTCTGCAATCGGCACATATACGCAGTCATTCAGGATCAGGCTGTTCGTATATGGCGCTGTGGTCGCACACTCATTACCGCCAGCCGGTACATAGATATCAGGGCATGTAACATATGTTACATCGAGATCTCTGTTTTCTTTTTTATAGCATTCTTTCATAAAACTGCCAATGTTTCTAAGATCTTCATTTATTTTTTCGTCGCTGGTCTGTGCGAGAAGGAGCATGTTGTCAGATAAAAATTTCCCCCAGCAGTCAATGTGGCCAATATAGGTACCGGTTGGATCCACAAGCGCATAGTAGTGCTGTGCCCCGAGAAAACGGTTTGACTGTTTCATAATGTAGTCCATACGCCTGTCTATGGATTCTGCGGTGATATTTCCATCTAAGTATTCATCTGTTGGCAGTTCATTCTGTGTAGCTGCCAGATAAGAAGAAGCAATCCTTCCGTCAGTTGTACACATATAGTTTCCGCCTACGTGCAGCAGCCCGGTAAAGAACCATTTGTTTTCAGGGATGATTTCTTTCGCAGGATTTCCATGCCATTTCGCATTGTTCCACTGGCGTATAGGGGCATTCAGGAAATCAGCGAGTTTTACTGCGCCATAATCATCATTTCCACGGAAAATCCCAGTCCCGCCATCCAGCGCCGCGTTTTCCGAGCCTTCCACCAGACCTACGGTACCGCCGCCAAGAGAAGTGTAGATATGCTTGGCGATGCCATATTCTTTTGTTGTCTTATTATACAGCCACCAGGGGGAAAAATCACGTGTCCAGTAGGTATCAGTGTCCCAGGGAATCAGATGTACATGGGAAGGATTGAATATTGCGCCTATTTCACTGGCTGTCTTTTGCAAGGATGCGTTAATGGATTCCAGCTGGGTTTCATCATCACAGAAAATAAAAGTATGTACCGGATGGGCAGTATCATTTTGCTGTGTCAGTACAATCAGTTCATTGGGTACACCAAATGTCCGTTCTCCTTTGGGAGGAAGCTGTTTGTGTTTGTCTTGCGGCGCTTCTGTTCCGATATAAGAAAAGATAACGCCTCCCATTTCTTCATATTCTGCGACCGCACGGAACGGATTTGGTTCTTTACAGATATATTCTTTGTTTTCCGGAGCTGTGCTGCCCATTTTTTGTTCATAAAATGCGTTCAGTTCATCATTGGTGGGCTTTGTGTACATAAGTTTTCGCTGCATAATTTTCTCCTTAATGTCAGTTAGTGGTTGTTAATACCTTTGGCACCTGTTGCGTAATGCAATGGATATTTCCGCCGCCGTATACAATCTCTTTTGTCCGGACACCTGTCACACTTCGTTCAGGAAACAGTTCCTGAATCTGCTCTAATGCCATCCTGTCATTTTCATCATCATACTGTGGCACAATCACACCACCATTTACAATCAGGAAATTCAGGTAAGATGCAATACAAAGATCTCCTGTGTTTCTTGGTTTTGACCCTTCAGCCTGGTCGATGCAAAAGTGTTCCGGTATCGTAACCGGATGTTTTGTACAGCAGATCTTATGGACGTTTAACGTTCTGCCCCTGGCATCTGTCATGCTGGACAGGGTATGGTATACTTCCTGGGATACGGCATAAAATGGATGCGTTTCGTCTTCTGTGTAAATGCATGCCACTTCACCGGGACGGATAAAGCATGCAATATCATCCACATGCCCATTCGTTTCTTCCGGGTCAATACCGTTTGGAATCCAGAGCACTTTACTGCAGTTTAGATAACTTTTTAGTTTTTCCTCAATCTGCTCTTTGGACATGGCCGGATTGCGGCCTTCGTTTAACAGGCACATTTCTGTAGTCATAACCGTTCCTTCACCGTCCACATGGATCGAACCACCTTCCAGCACAAAATCTTCTGTGCGGTAGGAATCTGCGTTTTCCAGTTCACAGATTTTTCTGGCGACAAGATCATCCTGATCCCACGGGAAATAAAGTCCGTTTGTCAGGCCGCCCCATGCATTGAATTTCCAGTCACATGCCCGTAATGTTCCACTGTCATTTACAAGAAAGCACGGTCCACAGTCTCTTGCCCAGGCGTCATTGCTGGTCATTTCAAGCACGGTGATTTCTGGTGGAAGAATATTTCTGCAGTTGGTAAACTGCTCCGGGGATGCCAGGACAGTTACCGGTTCAAACTGCCGGATCGCCCTGGCTACTGCAGCAAATGCTTTTTGTGCTGGTTTGGCGCCGTCTCTCCAGTTGTCAGGCCGTTGCGGCCAGAGCATATAAATCTTTTCCTGCGGTTCAAATTCTCCCGGCATACGGAAACCATCCTGTCTGGGGGTGCTGTTAACAATTCGTTTTGGCATAGGTACTCCTCTCATCTTGGCGTTGAATATTTCAGAACATGTTTATGAAGACTTATTTGAATAAAACCTTTTGAATACAACCTTTTAGATACAACCACAGTTGGAATAATAACCGTTTACGAACTCTGACACCCACAAGAAACTTTTTAATCAGTTATAG
>CANTHI010000542.1 GCA_947653505.1 uncultured Eubacterium sp. | reverse complement strand
GTTCAGCTTTATTGATTCGCCCACGGCAGATGATCTGCTGTACCGGACAAGGGATTCCAGAGGCTATGATGCGTCTGACAACAGTATCCATATTGCGGCAGGAGATGTATTTGATCTGGGAAACGGGTATGTGCTGACTGTCAAGGATGACCACATCCAGCTGGATGGGACAGGCCGTGGGCAGGATATGGAGGATAAGAAGGCGAAGCAGCTTGCTTACGGGCTGAATGCACTGATCCGGTTTGCTGACCAGCAGTGGATGTCGGAGATGATTGACAGGGAAAGTACGCCGATGTTACTGAGCCTGCTGCATGAGCTGGGAGTCGATACGGAGAAAGAATTTCAGATCAACGGGACAAAATGTGAGCTCCGTTCTGGCAGAATCCGGGAAGCGGGTAATCGTTTTGCAGTTCCGGGCTCTGTTTACAGAAATGCGTTAAAGCAGTATGAGGAACTTCTTTCCATGCCTGTTTCAGAAATGGCAAAAGCATAACAGCAGCTGTTTTTTACCGCTTGGACTTTTAAAAAAGCGGCAGGTTTGCGATAGGATCTGCCGGCAGCTTTAAAGGGAGCGGAGCGGTTCTGACTGACAGAGGAACCGCACAGAAGAGGCCCCATAGGCGCGGACTTAATGAAGAACATACAGCAACTTACATATTGGCTGACCGGACGCTGGGAGAGAGAATTTGTCAGGCGTCCGGATCGTCAATATGTGATATTTTATGTCAACAGCTTCCTTTATCTATAGCCAGTTCAGGCGATTTTCAAAAACAACTTTCGAATCACCGCTTTGTATTTCTCCGATTTCATAGCAGTCGTGGAACTGCCGGATATGTTTTGTGACCATGTCCTGATCTTTGCGTGCTACGATTAAGAGTAAGCCAGCGCCGCAGTTAAAAGTCTGCAGCATTTCTTCGTCACTGATATTTCCACAGCTTCGGATATATTTGAAAATATGCAAAACGTTTAATTTAGACAGATCAATACGGGCGCTTAGGCCGTCCGGGATCACCCTGCACAGATTTCCGCCGATGCCGCCTCCGGTAATATGGGCCATGCCATGTATGGCGGCTGTCCTGGTAAGGCCTTTGATGCATGGATAATATGAAGTATGCGGTTTCATAACCTGTTCGATAAAAGTCAGGCCGTCGATTCTGTCCAGCTTGATCTGCGGCATTTTATCCATCAGCAGACGTATCAGGGAATAGCCGTTTGTATGCAGACCATTGGAAGCGGCTGCCAGCACAACATCTCCCTTAGTAATGGCGGAACCGTCAATCACCTTTGCCTGTTCAACTACGCCTGCGATGCAGGAGGTCAGTATATAAACGCCTGCGTTCATTACAGATGGCTGGATAGAAGTCTCACCGCCTACGAGAGAGCAGTCATTCTCCCTGCAGGCTGCGGAAAGATTTTTGACCAGTGTATGGATCGTGTCTTTTTCTGCGTTTCCACATACGATGGTATCTAATACAGCCAGAGGTCTGGCACCCATAACCGCGATATCGTTGATCAGATGGTGAACCATATCGTAACAGATGGATGCAGTATAACCATATTCCACAGCAAGCTTCTGCTTGGAACCGGGTTCTTCTGCCTTTAGCACCAGAACAGGATGCTGCATGTCTGGAAAATGGAAATCATACAAAGAGGCAAATGCACCGGGACCATTTAAAATACGCTGGTCATTGCTTCCCAGATGCTTTGACATTTCCCTTTTTATCGTATCGGTATAGGCGATATCAACACCTGCTTTGCGATAGGATAATCCGTCGGCATCTTTTTCGCTGCCATCCAGCAGTTCATCGACCGATACGTTTAATACTGTTGCCAGATTCTTTAAGATCTCGATATTCGGATAAGTCGTTCCGTTTTCCCATTTCGATACAGCCTGAAAAGAGACATTCAAAAGCCCTGCGAGCTGCTGCTGCGTGAATCCGAGAATCCTGCGCTTTTCTGCGATGAAATTACCAATTTTAATACTGTTAAGCATATGAAATCTCCCTGTTTTTCTTTTATCATAGCGCATGGGCAGGGAGTCTGCCAATAACCGTGCAGGGGAATTTTCGATTTTTTTCAACTGTGGGTTGATCCCGGTTATGCGGCCTGTGTATAGAGCAGAATACCAGGAACTTTTAATATTTTTCCAAAACGGCTGATTATCTCAAAAAAGCCTTGATTTACGGGCATACAAGCAGGATTTTTTTTAATACGGGGAAGTTTAAGAAATGCCAAATATGGATAAAGAAAATAGGTGTTGATTTGCATTTCTAATGGAGTTAAGATTTCATGTGGAAAGTCGTAAACAGAAAATGCCGTTGACTTTTCCCTTACGGCAAAGTATATATTTCAAGAAAGAAAAGGCGGTGATTATCAGTGTTATGTAAATGGCTATCGCTATTATGCTATTGAGCGTTTGAAGTCTATATGGCTGACCTGTCACAAATTGCAGATGTGAAAGATAATATAACAGAAGTCTGTGGTCCGGTTAAAAAATAGTAACTAAGAATTGAATAGGAGCTACACTTTGAAAAAAAGCAATGATATGTGTGAAAAACAAGATAAGGAGTAAAAATGATAAATTTAACAGAATTTCACAGTTATGTTTCAGATAATCAGTCTAATATCTGTCAAATGGTAGTCGTTCAAAATGACAGGAAAATTTTAAACGATACATGGAATGGCTATAAAGCTGATGATACAGTACATACAATGTCCGTTACGAAAAGCATTGTTTCCTTACTGACTGGCATTGCCATTGAACAAGGGCTGATTGGCAGTGTAGATGATTATGTGATAGACTATTTTCCCGATTACAAAATCAAACGGGGAGAAAAAACCATCCAAAAAGTTACATTGAAAAATCTTCTGACAATGACCGCACCCTATAAGTATAAATCAGAGCCTTGGTCAA
>CANTHI010000541.1 GCA_947653505.1 uncultured Eubacterium sp. | reverse complement strand
CCGGCCCTGTTTCATTGTGACTTTGGAAGAATGTTAGAAGCTCTTAGTATTCTGCCCGATACACAGGCGGCGAAGCCGAAGCGGCACCTTTAGCTGCTGGCGGAACGCCAGAAGCGGATAGCATGCCCCATTGGGCACCAGGTGTCGCGCCCGTCCGGTTCCACAGTCTGGATGCAGAATACCTAGAGCTTCTTACATTCTGGAAACCGGAACAAGGAAACAGGGCCGGTTCCCTCATCCAGCGTCCGGGAGGCCAGTATATATATAATGTTGTATTTACCGTTTAAGTTTGCAGCTATATGATCAGACATCAAAAAGAGCCAGACTGCACATCTGGCTCTTTGACGTTCCCTATTTTTTCTGTACATATTTCAGACAGTCGAGTGTTACCGCCACCAATATAATGATTCCGGAAAACACAAACTGCAGATTCGTATCGATTCCAAGTATCGTCAGCGAATAAGTAAGTGCCGTAAAAATAAATACACCAACCACAACGCCTGAAATCTTCCCGATGCCTCCGGTAAAGGATACTCCGCCGACTACGCAGGCCGCGATCGCGTCCATCTCCCAGCCCTGCCCATAAGCTGCGGAACCGGAGCCGAACATTCTGGCACACTCCAGCCAGGAGCCGAAACCGTACAGAATGCCTGCCAGTACAAATGCGCCTACGGTAACGCGGAATACGGAAATGCCGGATACCGCTGCTGCTTCCGGATTGCCGCCGACTGCATACAGATTTTTTCCAAAAGTCGTTTTATTCCAGATAAACCATACAATGACAATCGCTGCCGCTGCCCAGAGGATAATCGTCGGAAATCCGTTGATCTTTGGTATAATCATTGCCGGAATGGACGGTTCAATTGCGCCGAAGGATACACCCTTTGTTGCGTATGTAATCAGACCGAATATGACCAGCATATTTGCCATTGTGGAAATAAATGGATGCATTTTAAATTTTGCGGTAAAAAATCCTGCAATTGCCGTAAAAAACGTACACAGCAGCACGCATACGACAAGCGCCAGTATGACTCTTGCACCTACCGGCAGTGCGGTAAAGTCAAACGCATGGCCGAATACAAATCCTGTATTGACACCCTGATGCATGATAATCGTTGCGGTCGTCATGCCCATACCTACCATACGTCCAATAGAAAGGTCGGTACCTGTCAGAAGGATCAGGCCTGCTACGCCGAGCGCCAGAAACATACGCGGAGATGCCTGCTGCAAAATGTTTAATACGTTATTATACGTTAACAATGGTGTTTTTTTCAAAATCGGAGTAATGATGCAGAGCATAATAAAAATCAAAATAATTGCGATATATAAACCATTTTGTAATAAAAATGTCCTGCGGTTAAAGGAGTATTTGTAATTTTCCCATTTTTGTGCGATCGTTTCTGCCGCGGTAAATCTGGACATCCGCAGCAGGTCAATCAGATGATACTGATAGGTATAGGCCGCATGCTTTCTGTCTTTGATCTGCTGCAGATCTTTATCCAGCTGCATTTTTGCGTCAAACAGGCGGTTTTTATGCACATACTTTTCGTCCCTGATTTCCTGATGATCCGATAGCTTTGACATGGCTTCCTGATGATCCTGCTTCAGCTGTCTGATTCTCTGGTTATACTTTTCCTTTGCCGCTGCTTTTTCTGCTTTGCAGCCTGACTCTACCACCTGATAATAGTCTTCTTTAAAATGAGCTTTCAGATAGGCTTCCGCATCGGAAATCAATCCGGCAACCTCATTTTTATTACCTGCTTCGACTGCTTTTGCTTTTTCCAGTTCTGCCTGATCGGCCGTAATCTGTGCGTCCTTCTCCTGTTTTGTCAGGGAACGGTCTTTTTTGATCCGGTCTATATGATTCTGAAGAGAAAGAACCCTGTCAGTCCCATCCGCTCTGAGACTGTCTATTTTTGCCTGTATTTCGCCAACATAATCTTCCATTGGCTGGCGCAGCTTCATTTCCTCTTCCACTTTCAGAATCGTGCTGTTTCCGTTTGCCATATGCTTTCATCTCCCTCTTTATAGGTATTTTGCACTAAGCCTTAAAAGCTCTTCCTGATCTGTCTCTTTTGTATTTACGATTCCGGAAAGGTGTCCATTGGACATGACTCCGATACGGTTGGTAATACCGAGTATTTCCGGCATTTCAGAAGAAACAACGATGATTGTCTTGCCCTGCTTTGCCATATTGATAATCAGCTCATAGATCTCATATTTTGCACCGACGTCAATGCCTCTGGTCGGCTCATCCATCATAAATACCTGCGGACTGCGCTCCAGCCATTTCCCCATAATGACCTTCTGCTGGTTGCCGCCGGATAGGCTGGAGATCATATCCTCCGGTCCCATACATTTTGTATGCATGATTTTGATCTCTTTTGCCGTCGCCTTCACCATCTTCGAATCCGATAACGCCAGTCCGGATTTATACTGATCCAGATTTGCAATTGTCGTATTAAACGTAAGGTCCCCCTTTAAAAACAGCCCATTTGCCTTACGCTCTTCCGTAATCATGGCAAACCCGTGGTCCATCGCCTCTCTGGCACTGCCAAAATTCATCAGACGGTTATTAAAATAAACACGTCCCGCAGCTCTGGTGCGGACACCAAATATCGTTTCCAAAAGCTCCGTCCTGCCAGCCCCGACAAGACCATACAGTCCGAAAATCTCGCCTTCGCGTACATCAAAGGTAATGTCCTGCAGATGCGGTTCGAACTTGGTGGACAGATGCTGGATCGATAAAATCACATCCTTTGGCTGATTATCGACCGGTGGAAAACGGTTTTCCAGGGAACGCCCGACCATTGCCGCAATCAGTTCATTCATATTTGTATCTTTGCTGCTTTTTGTCATAACCAGATTGCCGTCCCGCAGTACCGAGATCTCATCGCAGATTTCAAAAATCTCATCCATTTTATG
>CANTHI010000540.1 GCA_947653505.1 uncultured Eubacterium sp. | reverse complement strand
TGTGACATTCTATGTTTGTAAATTCATTTTTCTGCTTAAATTAGTGCATATGGTGGCGCGCCCGTCCGGTACCACAGAGTAAATGCAGAATACTTAGAGCTTCTTACATTCTGGAAACCGGAACAATGAAACAGGGCCGGTTCCCTCATCCAGCGTCCGGAAGGCCAATATGGAACCGATGTAAAGTTAGATTAAATCTTCAAAAGCTCCCCCATAATCTCATACAGCTTCTCCCTGCTGTCTGCATTTAAAACAATCGAAATCTGCTCTTTCTGCGCCGCATCCTTACTATGCAGCACCAGACAATACCCCGCCGCATTCGTAGTACCGGTCTTGCCGCCCAGTACAGTGATTCCTTCCGGCACAGCTGATTCTCCTGTCAGAAACTGGTCTGTTGTCTCCCACTCCTGTGTCACGGCTGCGCCTGAGGCGTTGCGGTAGGAGGCTGTGTGCGCCGCTGTGTGGATGATTGTCTGAAACGGCTCATACTGCAGCGCCGCGTTCAGAATCAGATACAGATCATAAGCACAGGTATAGTGCTCTTCCTCGTGCAGTCCGTGCGAATTGGTAAAATGGGAATGCGTCGCGCCGAGCGCGGCGGCTTCTTCGTTCATCAGCGTGGCAAAATTCTGCGGGCTGCCGGATATATGTTCCGCGATCGCGATGGCAGCATCGTTGCCGCTTTCCAGTAAAAGACCGTAAAGCAGCTCTTCCAGTGTGATCTGGTCGCCGGCTTTCAGGCCGCAGACGGAAGAATCTCCGGCCTGATTTGCGGCCTGTTCGCTGACTGTCACTGTATCTGCCAGTTCCGCGTGTTTACATGCGAGTAAGGCAGTCAGTATTTTGGTCGTACTGGCCGGATATAGTTTCTGATAGATATTTTTGGCGTATGGAACCGTGCCATCGTCCAGCTCGAAGACAGCTGCCGCTTCTGCCGCGGATGCGTCCGCTTTCCCGGCATCTGCATGTTCTGTCTCCGTGACGCACAGGTTTTGCGCAAAAAACGAAACCTTATCTGAGAACGCCGTCTGCTGTGATGCTCCTGTCTGCGGCTGTATGTAAGAAATGGATGTTCCATAAACGTTGTAAGGGTGTTCAAATTCGTAGGTTTTTGTGCCGCAGCCGCTTACGGACAGCATAACGCCCAGCACAGAGGCTGCGATTGTTACTCCATATTTTTTGCTGATTTTTTTCATAACGCTGCGTTTACATTCTTTCTACTGCTGTTGCTATCGGTACATTTCACGCCACTCCAGATCTCCTCTGTCTAAAGATTTGATTAACAGTTCCGCGGTGGCAAGGTTGGTTGCCAGTGGAATGTTGTAGGTGTCGCATAATTTTACGACGTTGTTTACGTCTGGTTCATGGGATTTCGGTGTCATCGGGTCGCGCAGAAAGATGACGAGGTCGATATCATTTTGTTCGATCTGCGCGCTTAACTGCTGTGCGCCGCCCAGATGACCGGCCAGATATTTATGAATCGAGAGGTTGGCGACCTCTTCAATCAGCCGTCCAGTCGTGCCTGTGGCAAATAATTCATTTTTACACAAAATTCCCCGGTACGCAATACAAAAATTCTGCATAAGTTTTTTCTTCGAGTCGTGTGCGATTAATCCGATATTCATTTTGTATGTCACCCCCGCTAATATTTTTTCGGTTGCAAGCCCACATTTAGTACAATACCTATTCCGATATATAAAGTTACCAGTGAGGTCAGGCCATAGCTGACAAATGGCAGCGTCAGCCCCGTATTTGGCAGTATTCCGGTAGTCACGGATATATTGACAAAGCTCTGAAATCCGATCAGCGCTGCCATGCCGCAGCAGATCAGCCGTCCGGCCAGATCCTTTGCCTTTCTGCCGATCAGTACGCACTCCAGCGCAATCAGCGTCAGCAGGATAATAATGGTTGCGGCCCCTACAAACCCCAGCTCTTCTCCGGCTACGGAAAAAATAAAGTCTGTATGGGGTTCTGAGATAAAATTACCGTTTTTTACAGAATCGAAATTGTCGTTGTTCAGTCCCTTTCCCCAGAGCTGGCCGGAGCCGATAGCCATAATGGAGTTTTGCTGCTGGTAAGCGTCGTCCGGATATTTTTGCGGATAACGCCAGGCCAGAACCCGCTTGAGCTGGTAGCCTTTGATAATGTCCTGATCCGGCTGCATGATCAGATACAATACTACAATAAACGCCGGTATGCAGATGGCAGCCGCCCCTCCAATTATTTTATAACTTATTCCGGCAACAAACAAGAGGGTAATAAAAATTAATGCGGTTACGATCGTTGTGGATAAATCTGATTTTAACACAAGTCCCAGCGGTATCGCGATGAGTACGGCTGAGACTGCCAGTGCCCGGAATGTGCTGATCTGTTCCTGATACCGCATAAAAAACGCCGCAAAAAACAGTATGATTACAATTTTGGACAGCTCCGAAGGCTGAAACTGCAGGGAGCCGATCTTAAACCATCTGCTCTGTCCATGTGAAGATTCTCCTTTTATAATGACGGCTACGAGCAGCGCGATATTCGCAAAATACGCGGGCCATACAAATTTCAATAAAAACGAATAATCAAACAGTGACAGAATCAGCATACAGGCCAGCCCGAGAACCATACCCATAATCTGACGGTCCTGTAAGGAGTGTCTGGCGCTTCCCACGACCATGACACCGATCATGGTAATCCCGATCACATACAGGCACAGACGGATACGGTAATTTCGAAAGGAATACATTTTAAACATAACAACGCCTCCGGACTTTCTCAAATCGTATTTTTATTTCGTAACAGTTCATACAACTCATAAAACAGTTACTTTGTTCCTGTAACAGTTCAGATAACCCATTGAACTGTTACGTATCCAGCCATCCGAAATCGCTTCGCGATGGGCTGGATACCTGCAACCACTACATTTTCATACGGTCA
>CANTHI010000539.1 GCA_947653505.1 uncultured Eubacterium sp. | reverse complement strand
AATCGTGGCATCTTTTAATATCCCAAGCGACTGTATATCCATATTCCTCAAAAATCTCTGCATTTCTTCTTCCGTCATGATAAAAACCTCCTTTGCAGACAGAAAGAATTTTTAACACGGTACAATTTTACGTTATCGTAAATAGATTTGCTTTGCAACATAGTTTGTCAAAATTTCCTCAGACGTTAGATCTGATGTTACTATTCACGGCCTGGGGGGCCGCTCATAGTAACGATTCGGGGCGATATGAAAAATTTGCTTCGCAAAATCGCCCCTCACTCCTGAATCACATTTTCACGGAATGCGCAGTTTATGCGCATTCCTGACCCGTGAAAAATAACGATCTGACTGCTGCTTTTTTGCTCTGCGTCAGCCCGGGCACCTGTAACCAGCTATCCATTCTGAATCACTACAACCATCCCTATCATCTTTTTCTGATGCATTCTGCAAAGTTTTGTTTCCCACTCCAAATTCCCATACCGGGATTTTCCTGTCTCCTCAAAAAAAACAACCCCGTCTGCCCTGCACATATCCTCCATCGCTGCCGCATCCTGCAAAATGCTCAGACCATTGCTCACTGCAATACCTCTTTTCCGCAGCATATCCGCGATCTGGCCTGTCTTTTCTCCTATAAAATTTACAGAGCTGTTAAAATAGATATTCTTTAATCGTTCTTTTTCACAGCAAAGCGCAATATTCGAAACGATCATCTGTATCTGCTGCTCATTGGTAAGTGAACCGCAGTTTCTTCTGGAATATCTGTCCAGCTTTGCATCCAGCCTTCCAAAATACCCGGATACTTCTGTTTTCTGTTCTTCCATATATCCAAGCCCGGAAATACCCGGATATGCTTCTATATTGTCACCGGTCTTTAATTTGTCAGAAAAAACATAAACAGATGCACGCACAATCCCTGCAAGCAGCATTCCCAGAATAGCGCCCAGAAGAATATTGTATATCCTGATCCGGGGTGCTGGCGGCTCTATGACTTCTTCATCTTCATCCCCTTCCAATGTATTGTCCTGCGTTTTTTCCGTTTTACTTACAACGATCTTTCCAGCATACAGGCTCTTTTGCGCATCATTAAACGCAGCCTTATATGCAGCAATATTGTTCTCCAGTGTTAGTAACGCACTTTTCCGGTTCTGCTGAATCGTATAGACATCATTGTCCACTACCACTCCCACAGACTCATTTACAAGTACCAGCCGGTGTGTTCCAAAACTCCCGGACAATTCTTTGCAATAATTACCCAGGTCTTTCTTTAATTCATTAGCAATTTTGCGAAGCTGGCCCTGCTCTGTATATTTCATATAAACTACAAATGCATGGTCCGTTTTTGTTACACTAATCATCTCACTCAGATATTGCAGTCCGATACTATCATCTACAGATTCCAGAGCATTTTTCCGCCACTGGCTGTCCATGATCCGGTTGATATAGGCATCCACCAGCACACCGGCTGTCATCCCCGTCTCTGCAGTCCCTCCCTTATCCTTTCCGGTATCCATATCCACCCAGTATTGCAGCCTTGCTGTACTGACACGGTATGCATCCATCTGCATCAATACGGATGACTGCATATAATCCTCCATCTGCGCATATTCTTTTTCCAGGCGTACGACTTTTTTTACAGCCCTTTTTTCTTCCTCTGACATTTTTTCCCGCAGCTGCTTCAGATCAGGCGCCGGTTGTCCTTTTCCCAATTCTGTTTTCCCCTGTTGCTGCTGTACTTCCCCGGCTGAATATATCTTCTGATACTCTTTTACTGCGTTTATTTCTTCCAGATAGCGGATACCTCCTGCCGCAATCCCCATCAGCAGCATACCTGCCAGCAGCCATCTCCAGCCTTTTAACACATAAATAAGCAAATCAGCCAGACTGATTTTTCTGTCTTCTGCATTCATGACCTCACCCTCTCACCAACAGTTGCTTCGTATTTCCTCCATACCATCTTATTTACGATCCCCGTATAGCTCTGTATGATTTTCACCACCTTTGTACTGACATTTCTATCCATATAATCCGGCACGTTTTCCCCGTTATCTCCTTCTGCATTCATCCTGACTGCCAGATCTACGGCCTGCAGCACCTGTTTCGCGGTAATGCTTCCAAGAATAAAATTCCCTTTTTCCAGTGCCTCCGGCCTCTCTGTAGACGTGCGGATACACACCGCCGGAAACGGCTTTCCCATTATATTAAAATAGGATGCCTCTTCCGGAAGCGTACCGCTGTCAGACACCACGCAAAACGCATTCAGCTGCAGCTGGTTATAATCCGAAAAGCAAAAAGGCGGCAGGCTTCTGACAAGAGGATGGAACCGGAAACCATTTTCCTCTGTCCTGCGCCTGATAAACTTTTCACTTCTCGGATGCATACTGTAAATGACCGGCATCTGATAGTTCTGCGCCATCGTATTTACCGCTTCCATTAATGCAAAGAAATTCTCTTCGTTATCAATGTTTTCTTCCCTATGCGCAGATAGTAAGATATAGTTTCCTTTATCAAGACCCAGAGTCTCCAGTACCTTACTGGCAAAAATCCGGTCCATATTGGCAGAAAGCACCTCAGCCATAGGCGATCCCGTTACATAAGTCCTTTCCTTTGCCACTCCCTCTGCATATAAATACCTTCTGGCATGCCCGCTATAGCAGAGGTTAACGTCTGCGATATGATCTACGATACGGCGATTGGTTTCTTCCGGCAGATTCTCATCAAAGCAGCGGTTGCCTGCTTCCATATGGAAAACAGGAATTTTCAGCCGTTTTGCAGAAATGGCTGCCAGTGCAGAATTAGTGTCTCCGAGCACCAGAAAAGCGTCCGGCCGTATTCTCTGCAATAATTTATAGCTTTCCGCAATAATATTCCCAATGGTTTCTCCCATCTTTGCCACGAAAAACTTTATAAACTATACGCTTCCTTTTACCA
>CANTHI010000538.1 GCA_947653505.1 uncultured Eubacterium sp. | reverse complement strand
TGGAGCGGACACAGCAGACGGGGCAAAGTTCCTCTCCCAGCGTCCGCGCAGCCAAAAAATAACATTTTTATGTAAATTGTTGTATTATGTTTCATTTTCCTGCTTAAATCCACTCCAGCTCTTCCTCATACTCCGGCACCTGTTCATATGCCTCGAACAGCTCTGCTTCCAGCCCTGTCAGATCCGCAGGCACAGGCTCCTGGATCAGCCCTGTCCGGAGCCGGTATCCGTGCGGACCTGTCTGATCTTCCCCGTCCATCCGCCACATCATCGACACCGCTTTTCCTGACATGTCCGGCTGTGCGTCCAGATATTCTTTTGTATAAAACTTTAACTGCAAATCCAGGGTGCACTCATACTCCACCGCTATAAAATACATGCCACGCGGACAGAACTGGTCCATGATTTCATCCATCTCACGCATGGAGGCTGCAAACTCTTCCTCAGACAGATGCTCCAGCATCCGTTTGCGGTATTCTGGATCTGCCCTCTGCTGATCATTTTCTGCTCTTACATCTACCAGTCTGGCTTTGTGAATGTAACAAATTCCTTCCTTCATAATGCCATTCTGGTCTGGTATATGAAAGATAATCTGTGGACTGGCACTTTGTCGAAGTTCTTCTTTTTCCTTATTTTCCTTATTTGTTTCATCAAAAGACTGCTGAAGCGTCAGGCTGACTGGCTGGCCGACCGGATAGCGCCGGATCCCTGCCCTCCATGTGATCCGCATTCTGCCACGGCCAAATTCCGGTATCCGGCCGGATGGGCAAAAAAACTGGCTTCGTATCAGCTCAATGTGCTCCCAGTCTTCTTTCTGGAACGGATGCCCCTGCGGCAGCTGCCATCCTGCGAGTGTAAGCTGCATCAGTAACATCATCCCACCCAGATCGCCCGTACTGATCATCCCGGCAGACATATTACCAAACTCCAGACAGTCATCACCTGCCTGCAGCTTCTTTGGACTCTCCTCATACCGGGCATAGACACTCAGTAAATCACGATTTGTTTTTTCCTGCGGATTCTGTGTATGGACTATGCCAGACTCCAGACAGTCATCACCTGCCTGCAGCTTCTCCAGACTCTCCTTATGGGCTGGCAATTCCTCCGGCTCAGGCCGTCTTTGTGCCAGCATACAAAGCTCCGCCTGATCTCCTTTTTTCAAAATAGCCGCAAAATGGATCCGTTTCCCCGAAACCTGTACATCCCTGCCGATCAGACTGATTTCGTCATAACAATAATCCTCTTTTAAATCTTTCCAACATTCAAAATTCAATCTTCTACCCCTTTTCTACGATATTCTGCAGCCAGATTCCCTTTTTCACAAGCACAAATCCAATCGCGCATTTGATCAGATCACCCAGCTGGACCATAATGTACACACCGACAACCGGAAGTGTCGTGAACCGGCTCAGTATAAATGCAATCACTACACTCACGCACCAGATAAATACACTGTCAAACAAAAAGGTAATGATCGTTTTACCTCCGGAGCGCAGCGTAAAATAAGCGGCGTGCAAAAAAGCATTCTGCGGCATAAAAACCGCCGTCGCCATAATAAAATATTTTGCCAGCTGCCTTGCCTCATCATTAATATGATACAGCTTTGGAAATACCGGCGCAAACAGGAGCATCACCGCGGCCACACACGTACAGCAAAATACAGAAAACGCGATCATTTTATTATCTGTATCCCTGGCCTTCTCCATCTGACCTGCCCCGAGCAGCTGTCCGACAATGATTGCAACCGAATCCCCCAGTGCGATAAATACAATATTAAACACATTATTGATCGTATTGGATACATTTAATCCTGCTACAACATTCAGGCCCCGTACGGAATAGCACTGCGTCAGCATCGCCATCCCTGCTGCCCATAATGTTTCGTTCAGCAACAGCGGACTTCCTTTTAATATGATCTTTTTCATCAGCTCTTTCGGCAGCTTCAGCGTCCGGTATAAACCAGTCATAAACGGATAGGTCTGCGTATCTTTGTGTACAAAGCAGATGACAATACACATCTCCACATAGCGGGAAAGAACGGTCGCGATGGCAGCACCCCTTACTCCCAGCTGCGGAAGTCCCATTTTCCCATATATTAGCAGATAATTAAATATCAGATTTACAAATACTGCAACAATACCGGCCTTCATCGGCAGAATGGTCTGTCCGCATTCCCTGAGTGTACTGGCATAAATCTGGACAATTGCAAACGCCGGAAGTCCGATCAGCATAATATGCAGATACTGTCTGCCATACTGCAGGGTTGCTGCCGCGTTTTCCGCAGATCCCTCTCCTTTTAAATACGAACTGATCAGGCCGTTCCCGCCGGCAAGCAGCAGAAGGATGGTCAGTCCTGTAACCGTAAGCGCCATCCAGAACTTAAAACGCATCGTCTGGCGTACGCCTTCCTCATTGCCCTGTCCATAATACTGCGCCGTAAAAATCCCGGCACCGGATACACCGCCAAACATACACAGATTATACACAAAAATCAGCTGGTTGACAATAGCCGCTCCTGACATCTGCTCTGTACCCACCTGCCCGATCATGATATTGTCCAGCAGGCTCACAAAGTTTGTAATGCCGTTTTGAATCATAATCGGCACCGCAATCAGAAGCACCATTTTGTAAAAGCTCCTGTTTCCTATAAATTTTGACATTTTTGTAAAGCCTCCCCTCTTGTATTCTGAAAGACTTTACTATAGCACAGGAATGAGGATCTGGCAACCATCATTTGAATCTTTTTCCTATGCAGATGCTAACTGGAGGTAACAGTTCAGGCAGAATGTTATATTCTATCCGGACCCGCTACACTTTCCGTATCCCCGCATTTTTTATATAAACCGTCACCGATACCCGGTAACACAGATAGAAAAAGAGTACGATCACAGCCACGCTCACCACCCAGATCTCTTTTAACCCTGTATGCA
>CANTHI010000537.1 GCA_947653505.1 uncultured Eubacterium sp. | reverse complement strand
GCGGAATGCCGCAGCCATCATACAGATGCTATTCAGATTACTTCCTTACCTGCCGATATAACTTCGAAAAAGGACAAAAACAATGCGGATTGGAATATGCGATGATCAGCCACATGTCTGCACACTGCTCGCAGACAAAATCAAAAAATTGTACCCGGAGGAAACAGTCTCAGTCTGGCATCATGCAAAAGAGCTGCTTGCGGAAAAGGAACTGCCGGATATTCTGTTTCTGGATATCCAGATGCCGGAAATAAACGGGATGCAGACCGCAAAGCTGCTGCGGCGTAAAAAAAGGCAGATGGTGCTGGTTTTTGTGACGGCGATGGAACAGTACGTCTTTCAGGCATTTGACGTCGAAGCGTTTCATTATCTGGTAAAGCCATTTACTCATGAAAAATTTACAGAAGTATTAAACAGTGCGGTTGCAAAAGTATGGGAGCAAAACAGGGCAGAAGACCAGCAGGATCTAAAGGAGCGGCCCAGCCTGATCATTACAACGGGCGGGAAGCATCTGACAGTCAGGCTGGAGGAGATTGTGTATGCGGAAGTATATAACCGGAAACTGATACTGCATACGATGGATGCGGATATCGAATACTATGGAAAAATGAAGGAGTTAGAGCAGCAGGCTGGCGACAACTTTTTCCGCTCACACAGGGCATACCTGGTAAATTTTGACTATATCAGAAGATACGACGCTACATCCATAGAGCTGGAAAAAGGCCGTGCGCTCCTGTCAAGGCAGTATTACCGTCAGTTTGTCATAAGCTATCTGAAATATAACCAGAGAAAAGGAGGCTGATACTGCATCAGGACAGAAACACTGTTTTCATTGATGATAGGGAAGGAAGCTTATAACATGCGTCAGGATCAGATCGGATTTTACTGGATGGCTGTCTCCGGCACGTTTCTGGTGCTCCGGACTCTGGCAGCCGGATATCTGCTGGATGGATTTGCAAAGCCTTTTTTGGAAAAGCCAAAAAGGGCGGTGCTGGCCTTTGCCGCTTATGTAGCGGGAGTGCTGTTTCTGCAGGCTGGTGCGGACGGTGCTGGCAGTTTTTTCGTATGGAGTACGGGACAGATTCTGGCTTTTCTTGTAATGTGTTTTGCAGACCGCAGGAATTACTGTCAGAAGATTTTTATTGCAGTCACGTTTTTCACGCTGCGCTGGCTTTCATTTTATATGGCAGGAAGCCTGACGGGCGGACTGCGGGAATGGATGATGTCCGGCAGGGTTCTGGCAGGGCGTCCGTGGATGCAGCTGGCAGTTTTTCTTGGGGTAGAGCTGTCAGATGCCAGCATCGGCTGTCTGGTTCTGGGCGTCAGCATCCGGGCTATTTTATATGCGTATGTCCAAAAGCAGGAGCCTATGAGTGGCAGGGAGCTGTGTATGCTGACGCTGCCGTCGGTACTGGGAATGTCCGGCTATGGGATGATGCAGTATTATAATCGTTATTATGCACAGATGACGACGATAGAAGCAGCCAATGGAATTTACAGAGGACTGGCGGTCGTTTATTATACGATATCGATCGTAGTCATCGTCGTAGTGACCGTGATGTTTCAGAACATGAAGGCCGGGCAGGAGGAAAAGCTGCAAAAAGAACTGCTTGCGGTGCAGCTGGACAGTATGCGTCATCATATCGGACAGGTGGAGGCACTGTATGAGGATATCCGCGGTATCCGCCACGATATGGCCAATCATATCATGACGCTGGAAGGGCTGTATGAAGTACAGGCGGCAGACGAAGCAAGAGCCTATGCGGCGGATTTGAAAACAGCGCTTGCAGATGCAGCCGGAGGGATACACAGTGGCAATCCGGTTACGGATGTGATCTTACAGGAAAAAAAGGTACAGGCTCAGAAAGCGGGACTTCGTTTTACTTCGGATTTTCATTACCCGGATACCAGTAGTCCGGCCAGTGGATTTTCTGTGCACGCATTTGATATCAGCGTTATTTTAAATAATGCGTTGCAGAACGCGGTGGAGCATGCGTCGCGGGAAACAGACGGCTATGTAGCCATCCGGTCTTACTGCAGAAAGAACGCCTATATGATCGAGGTACGAAGCCGGTTTACAGGTACGCTGAAATGGGACACCTGCAGCGGACTGCCGGTGACGACGAAAGAAAAATCATCAGACGGTGACGCACATCCACACGGGTATGGACTGGCAAATATCCGCAGGGTGGCACAAAAATACCACGGGGATCTGGATATTGTACTCCAGAAGGAAGAATTTTGTCTTAGTATTCTGCTGATGCTCGAATAATGTCTGCTTACATAATGTCTGCTTACAACGAAAGAATGCGGTTTCATGCAAACGCGCTTAAAATCTTTCCAAAAGACGCCGAAACACCTGGTGCAGAGAATAAACGGACTGCTTAAAGTCAGAAAGGAGAGATATTATGATGAAAATCGGCAGTATGACAGGAGGAACTATGTTTTCCGGCAATATCAGCGCAGGAGGAATGCGAAACGATCCGGTCAGCAGAAATATTCAGAAAAAGATCGCGGATGCGCAAAAAAGGCTGAAGGATGTTACCTCGGATGACAGCCTGCCTGCGGAAGAAAAGACGAAAAGGAAACAGGAAATCCAGCAGGAGATCGCAAGCCTGAACCAGCAGCTGCGCCAGCATCAGGCGGAGCAGAAACGGCAGGATCAGGAAGAACAGGAAAAGGCTGTGAAAGCGGCGCAGGAAGAGCAGGCACAGCAGGCAGATACAGCCGGGGTGGATATCCGGGTGTAGATTCATGATTTACACGAAATAAAAACAACCACACAAAACAAGGCGCGGGCTCTGATCCATACAGGGGCGGCGCCTTGTTTTTGCCGTGCACTCCCGGAAATTTATTCTCAGCCAGACGTATACTTAGGAACTGTAAATAAATAATCTAACAAACTTACTTGTCTTTTTCTCCGATAGCAC
>CANTHI010000536.1 GCA_947653505.1 uncultured Eubacterium sp. | reverse complement strand
GCTTTGGATGCTGCTCTTCTCACAACCTGCACAGCCATCCGGTATGCCATATCGTAAGTCCGTGCATCAATCCCTTTCAGGGAAACAGATATCACCGGATATCTGCCCATATATTCCCTGCAAAGCGCAGTTTCTTTTGAAATTTTCAGACCGTCAAAAATACTTTTTTCACCAGACACCGAAAAAAAGTGTTCCATCATACTCATATTTAGTGATTTTCCAAATCTCCGCGGACGGGTAAACAGATTTACCGCTCCCCGGCTATGGATTAATTCCGCGATTAATTCTGTTTTATCCACATAATAAAAATCTTCTTTTCTGATCTGTTCAAAATTTTCCATTCCAATCGGAAGTTTCTTCCATATCCGCATTCTTTCACGTTCCTTCCATCATGCATAGACCATTTTCTGCCACATTTATTCCTCCCAGTTCACACGTATCTTTTTCTTTAAAATCACTCCATCCTCCACCGCACAGTAACTTTCCATCTCACTTTCCGCTCCGTCTATTTTCTCAAACACATCTCTGGAAACTACCTTTTTTCCCGCCGGACTTTCTTTCTGTATCTCAGTAAGCAGATATGCTGTTTCCTTTCTGACAGACAATGCTTCCGGCACATCCTGCGGGCGGTAGGATTTCTTTTCCAGCACCCTGTGCTCCTGGTCCATCTGGCATACCGTAACCTGAACCGGACGATACATGACCGAAAGCTGCAGCGCCACATTCGCTTTTTCTGTCAGCTTCCTGCCATCCTCATCCGTTATGCTGACGACGCTTGTCAGGGCAGACTGCTCGCCCTCCGCAACCTCACAGTCTGTCTGCATCGTACACCCTGTACCGGACATCACATAAATCTTTCCTCCTGTCTCCTGATAGACCGGATTCAGATAAAATCCGGCTTTCCCGTCCGGTTTTGGTGTTACATACAGGATGCCATTCAGATCCAGTGTTCTTTCGGTATCAGATGAACCAAACTGAATGTTTTTCCCGTCAACGCGGCTGTCATATATACCGGCGCGCATACTTTCCCCGTATTCATCCGTCCAAAGCGGAGCAAAAAAACAGATTCCATCCGTATCCGGAAACGATATTTCCCAGTCCGACGGCCGTTTGCTGCCGTTTTTGTCTATGTCCGCATACAGTTTTTGCTGCTTTTGCAAATCTTCAAAACTGGCGTCTGCATCTGACAGATCCAGATATTCCATCGTAATCAATGCCCCGATCAGTCTGCTGCTGCCGCTCTCCGGTCCTGCATCCGGTACGGCAAGTGAACAGCCTCCCAGAAGCATTGCCGCCATCTGCAGCATACAGAAAAACCTTATCCGGTTCTTATTCTTTTGTATTCCTGTCTTTTGCATGCCCGTTCTTTTCATCTGACTCACCCTCCTCCAGCTTTCCATCAAATTTTAAAATATCCCCGACATCACACTCCAGAAAGTAACAGATCCGGCTGATCGTATGAAAACGGACGCCTTTCGCCTTTCCGCTCCGCAGTATGGAGAGATTCGCCTCTGTAATGTTTACCAGCCTGCACAGCTCCTTAGATGTCATTCCACGTTTCTTAAGTACTTCCTCGAGACATACCTGTATCCCCATATCATCCACCTATATAAACAAATCATTTTCCTGCTTCAGCTGCTGGTCCTCATGAATATAACGCGCCGCCAGCAATACAGCCAGTACAAAAATCACTGATATCACAGGAACCAGAACCGTCACATTTGTCTGGTACAGTCTCTGTACAAAAATCATCTGTAAAATATTAAAGCAGACACCAAAAAGGACAATGATCTCCAATGCCCGTGTACAAAAACGCGAAAGCTTCGCCACCGCCACAACTGCCTGATCGGAATACCGGTCCCGTGCCAGTTCTTCCATGACACAGACAGACAGATATACTACAAACAGATCCAGTACATACGGCATTGCCTGTATCAGAAAACGCAGAATCAAAAACAGATAACTGATCCCATACGACAGATTTTGGGACATCCACATCACCGGAAATATCTGCTGCTGTGCTGTCCGCAGCGAATATATAGAGGACAACAGTTCCCCGAAGCAGAGTCCGCAGATCATGTATACAAAAACCATTTCCAGAAAACATAGCAGATATACCAGTCCCTGCTGCAGACTGCGGATGCCGGCCGGACCGTATACACACATCACCCGCAGCACAAGATAGCCAGAAAGTGCGGAATAAAAAACTCCTTGCGGCAGCCACTGTACACGCACCTGCAAAGGCAGCTGCAGCAGACCTGGATTCACCGCATAATAAAGGACCTGGAACAGTAGCAGGCTTAATCCAGCCAGCAGCCAGTCTATGCGGACTGCTTTCTTCTTCATCCGCAACAGACCATACGCCAGACACGGCAGCAGGCCCAAAGCCACATACAAAGCCATCGCCGCCGCATTACCTGCCGTACCGGAAAGGGAAAGCGCCCGCAGTCCGGCGCCGATTTGTGCAAATGGTATGGAAGCAGTTTTAAAGAAAATGTCAGGAACCTGTACCTGAAGTATGGCTGCGAGACAGCAGACCACCGCTTCCATCAATAGTATACAGCAGAATTTTTTGTGTCTCATCTTCTCATCTCCATTCCAGAATATAACCAGGATTCCCATAATCATCAGAAAGGAACCGGGCTTATTTTCTTTTATTATTGAAAAACGATAATTTTCTTATATTATATCTGTTAAATTATTGTTTGTCAATAATTTATAGGCAAATCGCGGGAAACATATGGATTGTCAGATTACTTTTCATGAGTCAGGAACGCGCTAAACATTAACACTCGTGAGCCGGTGTTGCTGGCAAATTTGGGGACAGTTCCTTACTGCCCGTCAGTATACATTCTAATTATGCGGACGCCATCTTTCGATCATCCATTAGAACCTGGGTTATTCATAAAATATGGTATAAGAATGCATAGGCGATTTTGAAACTCATAGTCACA
>CANTHI010000535.1 GCA_947653505.1 uncultured Eubacterium sp. | reverse complement strand
AAACAGGATATTAATCGAAACAGAAAATCATTCTGTTGCAGGATATTATTTTTGAAACAGGATATCAATTGAAATAGAAAATCATTCTGTTGCAGGATATTATTTTGAGACAGGATATCATTCTGAAACAGGACATATCACAGGGAGGAAAAATCAATGGAAAAATCAATGGAAAAGATTGTCGCGCTGGCAAAAGCCAGAGGCTTTGTATATCCGGGCTCCGAGATTTATGGCGGTCTGGCCAATACCTGGGACTACGGCAATCTGGGCGTGGAGCTGAAAAATAATGTAAAAAAGGCGTGGTGGCAGAAGTTTGTGCAGGAAAATCCTTATAATGTCGGGGTGGACTGCGCGATCCTAATGAATCCACAGACGTGGGTAGCTTCCGGCCATCTCGGCGGTTTTTCCGATCCGTTAATGGACTGTAAGGAATGTCATGAGCGGTTTCGCGCAGACAAGCTGATTGAAGATTATGCGGCAGAGCATGATATTACACTGGAAGAGAGCGTGGATGGCTGGTCCAACGAAGCAATGGTGGAGTTTATTGAGGAGCATCAGGTCACATGTCCTGGCTGCGGCAAACATAATTTCACGGATATCCGCCAGTTTAACCTGATGTTTAAGACGTTTCAGGGCGTAACCGAAGACGCGAAAAATACGGTTTACCTGAGACCGGAGACGGCACAGGGTATTTTTGTCAATTTTAAAAATGTACAGCGTACATCCCGCAAAAAAATACCGTTTGGCATCGCCCAGATCGGTAAATCGTTCCGGAATGAAATCACACCGGGCAATTTTACGTTCCGTACGAGGGAATTTGAGCAGATGGAGCTGGAGTTTTTCTGCGAGCCGGGTACAGATCTGGAGTGGTTTTCCTATTGGAGAAGCTTTTGCAAAAACTGGCTGTTAAGTCTTGGCATGAAGGAAGAAGAGCTGCGGTTAAGGGATCATGATCCGGCAGAGCTTGCTTTTTACAGCAAGGCAACGACCGACTTTGAGTTCTTATTCCCGTTTGGCTGGGGTGAGCTGTGGGGCATTGCTGACCGGACAGATTATGACCTGAGCCAGCATCAGAATACATCCGGACAGGATCTGTCTTATTTTGACGATACGAAAAATGAAAAATATATCCCGTATGTCATCGAGCCGTCTCTGGGCGCGGACCGTGTCGTGCTTGCGTTTTTATGCGCCGCATATGATGAGGAAAATATCGGGACACCGGAAAAACCGGATATGCGTACCGTGCTCCATTTCCATCCGGCGCTGGCGCCTGTCAAAATCGGCGTGCTGCCGCTGTCCAAAAAGCTCAATGAAGGGGCAGAAAAGGTATTTGCACAGCTAAGCAGAAAATACAACTGCGAATTTGACGACCGCGGCAACATCGGCAAAAGATACCGCCGTCAGGACGAGGTCGGTACGCCGTTTTGCGTGACTTATGATTTCGATTCGGAACAGGATCATGCTGTTACCGTCCGTTTCCGTGATTCGATGGAGCAGGAGCGCGTCGCAATCACACAGCTGGATGCTTATTTTGCAGATAAATTCGATTTTTAGTCTGTCCGGACTGTCACGCTGTTACTTTTCACGGGTCAGGAACGCGCAGGGTCTGCCACACTGGGCACCAGCTGCGTGTTCTGTGAGAACATGATTCAGGAGTGAGGGGCGATTTTGCGAAGCAAATTTTCCATATTGCCCCGAATCGTTACTATGAGCGGCCTCTGGGCCGTAAATAGTAACGTCACGCTGTTTTTTTCTGACAGATTTTGGAAAAAAGTAGTTGCGTATATGAAAAAATGTGTTAAAATAGATGTGTGCGCACAGGGTCGCGCAAACAAAGTGAACAATGTGAATGATATCCGGACAGACCTGTCTGTGAAAAATTCACAAAAAAATATTCAAACCAAAGTATTATTTAGGAGGAATTAGCAAATGGCAAACAAATGGGTATATTTGTTCAGCGAAGGCAAGGCAGATATGCGTGAGCTGCTTGGCGGCAAGGGCGCAAATCTTGCAGAGATGACAAACCTCGGACTTCCGGTTCCGCAGGGATTTACGATCACAACGGAAGCATGTACACAGTATTACGAAGATGGCCGTGAGATCAACGAAGAGATTCAGGGCCAGATCAATGAGTATATTGTAAAGATGGAAGAGATCACAGGCAAGAAATTCGGTGACAAGGAAAATCCTCTGCTTGTATCTGTACGTTCTGGTGCAAGAGCTTCCATGCCTGGTATGATGGATACGATCTTAAATCTGGGTCTGAATGAGACTGTTGTGGAAGTTATCGCTGAGAAGTCCGGCAACGCACGCTGGGCGTGGGACTGCTACCGCAGATTTATCCAGATGTACTCTGACGTTGTAATGGAAGTAGGCAAGAAATACTTCGAACAGCTTATCGATGAAATGAAAAACAAAAAAGGTGTTACGTATGACGTAGACCTGACAGCAGAAGACTTAAAAGAATTAGCTTCCCAGTTCAAGAATGAATACAAGGCAAAAATCGGTTCTGACTTCCCGGATGATCCAAAGGAGCAGTTAATGGGCGCGATCAAGGCCGTATTCCGTTCCTGGGACAACCCTCGTGCAAACGTGTACCGCCGCGACAACGACATCCCTTATTCCTGGGGTACAGCTGTAAACGTACAGTCTATGGCTTTCGGAAATATGGGTGACGACTGCGGTACCGGCGTTGCATTTACCCGCGACCCTGCAACCGGCGAAAGAAAGCTGATGGGCGAGTTCCTTGTAAACGCACAGGGCGAAGACGTTGTAGCCGGCGTACGTACACCAATGCCGATCGCAAAGATGGAAGAAGAATTTCCAGAAGCGTTCAAAGAGTTCACTGCAGTATGCAAAAAACTCGAAGACCACTACAGAGACATGCAGGATATGGAATTTACCGTTGAAAACAAAAAGCTGTATATGCTGCAGACAAGAAACGGCAAGAGAACCGCACAGGCTGCTTTAAAGATCGCATGTGAC
>CANTHI010000534.1 GCA_947653505.1 uncultured Eubacterium sp. | reverse complement strand
CGTCAATAATCAGATCACCAGAAGAAATATCCTCCAGACCAGCTACCATACGAAGGGTTGTAGATTTACCGCATCCGGAAGGACCTACGAAAATAATAAACTCCTGATCTGCGATTTCAAGGTTGAAGTCTTTTACAGCTTCAAATCCGTTTGGATATTTTTTGCAGATGTTTTTCATCGATACACTTGACATTTTAAAATCCTCCTGTTTTGTAATAATTTTATAAATTTCCTTTTTACGATGATGCCTGTGCACCAGCCGTTAAAGTGCTGTTTGCTGTTTACAGGTATTACTATAACAGAACCGGATGGAATTGGCTATAGGGGGATGTTCTAAAGATCGCAGGGGGCAGGCTGGGGATTTGACGGAAAACAGGTGGGAAAAGATGAAAGTTCGTCATAATAACGAAAAGAAGCTGGAGTTTGGGGCACAATGACGAAGGTGGGGATCAGAACAGTACATACTGGCTTCGCGGCCGCTTCCCTCATCCGGCGTCCCTCCCCAGTCAAAATGTTTCATATGATTATGAAAAAGCATATTTTCTTTCCCGCCAGAATGTGGTAAAATGATTCTATCACTGTGAACTTTGGGGAGGAATCATATGATGAAACAGGAAAAAATTATTTCTATCCGGACGAAACTGCTTGGCATCATTCTGCCTGTAGTGATTGTAATTGTAGTTGTTCTGGTAGGAATCTCGTACGTTATCTCACGTACAACGATTGAGGAGGCTTCGGAAAATCTGCTCAATACTTCTGTAGAAAATCAGGTCAGCGAGATTGAGGCGTGGCTGGAGAAAAACCAGTCTGCGTTTGGAGCGGCCAAACAGGCGGTTGAGACGATGGAGCTTTCGGATGAGCAGCTGCAGCAGCTGCTGGACGGGTATTATGGATATAATGATAATTATCCGCAGGGGCTGTATGTAGCGGATGCTGATGGGAAAATGATGACCGCGGCGGGTTCGGAAAAGTCAGAGGGTGATCCGAGACAGACGGTCTGGTATCAGGAAGGCATTACGAGAATTAACATGGGATTTACCAGTGCTTACACGAACGCGGATGGGGAAGCGGTCATCAGTGCGTGCGGGATTCTGAATGACCACAGCGGGAAGCTGAAAGTGATTTCTGCCGACTTATCGCTGCAGCGTGTCAGTATTATTGTCAGCAGTCTTGTCAGCATGGAGCAGGCGCAGGCGTTTCTTGTCGACAGTACGGATTTGTCGATTCTGGCGCACAGGGACAGCAGTCTGTTATCGGCAAAGCTGGACGAGTCTTCAGAAGTATTTTTTCAGGATGTGGCGCAGAAGCTGAAAGAGGATGATCTTAGTACCGTACAGATTGACGGTTATATGGCGGCTTTTGAGGAAGTGGCTGGTACAGACTGGATTCTTGTTTCCTATATTCCGGCAAAGGTGATTTACCGGGATGTGGACAATATCCGGACGGCGATGATTATGATAGGAGTGATCAGTGTGCTGCTTCTGGCAGTTCTGATTGAGCGGGTTGTCTATGTTGTCATCCGGCCTGTGAAGGGTCTTACAAAAGCAATTATGTCGATGACAGACGGTGATTTTACTGTACGGATCCAGACGCGCAGCAGGGATGAGATTGGCGTTATGGGACGATGTATGGAAAAATACGCGGCGACAATGCGCAGCATGATTGCGTCGATTCACGGGGTATCCGGCAAGCTGCAGACACAGGCGGACAGCAGCAATGATGTATCCGGACAGATGTATGACGCATCCAGGCTGCAGAGCGCTTCCATGCGGGAATTAAATGAGACGGTGGAGCAGCTGTCTATTTCGGTCAATGAGATTGCGCAGAATGCTACGACACTGGCGCTTGTGGTCGCAGATACGAGGGAGAACAGTACGCAGGTCAATCATAAGATGCAGGAAACCGTGGAAGTATCGCAGAAGGGCAAGGCTGACATGCAGAATGTGAGCAGTGCGATGCAGGATATTAACGAATCTGTCAGGAAGCTGCAGGAAGCGATTGACAAAGTCGGACATGCATCTGAAGAAATCACGAATATCACGAATGTAATTGGGAATATTGCAGATGAGACAAACCTGCTTTCCTTAAACGCGTCGATTGAAGCGGCAAGAGCCGGAGAGGCAGGGCGCGGATTTGCAGTCGTTGCTACCCAGATCGGACAGCTGGCGCAGACGAGTGCGGATTCTGTACACAATATCGAAAAACTGATCAGTGAGATTAACGGACTGGTAAGGGATGCGGTGGCGCAGGCTGATGACAGCGCAAAGAGCATTACAAACAGCAGTACGCTTGTAAACGGTGCGCTGCAGACTTTTGACCAGATTTTTGAAAATATCGATAATGTAAACGGTCTTGTGCAGGAGATGATCAATCAGGTCGAACAGGTAGACGGGGTTGCCAGCAATGTCGCGGCGATTTCACAGGAGCAGGCGGCAAGTTCCGAAGAGATACTGGCGTCTTCGGATACGATGGTAGAGCAGGCAAATCACATTACAGGCAACAGCGAGTCCGTGGCAAACGGTGCGAAAGAGCTGACAGATTCAGCGATGGAGCTGGCGCATCAGGTAGAGATCTTTAAGATTGAGGAGGGTATAGGATGAAAAGGGACTGGTTTACAAAGAGAATCGCCCGTGCGCTGACTGTCTGTATCGGTGCGGCAGCTGTTGCGTGTGGCTGTGGAAATGATGCCTCCGGTTCTCAGGGAGAGCTGAAAATGCTGATGTCGATTAGTAAAATGGATACGTTCCGCCAGACGCTGGCAGACGGTGCGCAGCAGGCCGCTGCCAAAAAGGGAATCCAGCTGGAAGTGCTGGATGCAGAAGGAGTGATTGAAAATCAGGTCGACCAGATACAGAAAGCAGCTGCCGATGGATATGACGCTGTCCTGTGCGGATCGATTGATGTCGATACCGCTGTTGAATTAAAAGCTAGTGCGAAAGAACTGCCTATAGTGTTTGTCAACAGCTGTCCGGATGAAAAAAATCTGGAAAAAGACG
>CANTHI010000533.1 GCA_947653505.1 uncultured Eubacterium sp. | reverse complement strand
CAATCACAAGCACTGTCTTTCCTTTGGCATTCCACTTACGATAATCTTCACCTTCAAATTCGATGTAAGCAACTTTAGACTCGTTTGTATTGCTGGTATTTTTCAATGCCAGATTCTTAATGTTCATAATGATCTCAGATACATCTTCCTTAACACCCGGAATGGAACTGAACTCATGCAAAACACCATCAATCTTCACCTGACTCACGGCTACTCCCGGAAGGGAAGACAGCATAATTCTTCGTAAAGAATTACCGAGCGTTGTACCATAGCCCCTTTCCAAAGGTTCCACTACGAAACGGCCGTACTTTTTGTCTTCGGAAATTTCTGCAATTTCAATATTGGGTCTTTCAAAATCGAACACTACCAAGTCCCTCCTTTTCGGATCAAGTGTGCGTTACATCAATTATTTCGAATATAACTCGACAATGAGCATTTCGTCTACCGGCACATCGATCATTTCACGGGACGGAAGTTCTTTTACAGTTCCCTGCAGATTTTCCAGATTGACGTCAATCCATTCTGGAACCAGTCTTCCGGCTGTCACTTCTACGATATCCTTCATTCTCTGAATGCTCTTCTTACTTTCTTTAATCTCTACGACATCTCCTGCTTTCACACGGTAAGAAGGAATATTCACCTGTTTTCCATTGACTAATACGAACTTGTGTCCGACGATCTGTCTTGCTTCCCTGCGGGTTCTTGCATAGCCCATACGGAACACGACGTTGTCCAGCCTGGACTCCAGCATCGTCATCAGGTTTGCACCTGTCATGCCTTTCATCCGGTCCGCTTTTTCATAATAGTTATGGAAAGGCTTCTCTAATACGCCATAGATAAACTTTGCTTTCTGCTTTTCACGCAGCTGCAGGGCATACTCAGACATTTTTCTGTTTGTTCTCTGCAGTGTTCTTCTGGATTTTTTATCATAACCTAAATAACTTGGCTCCAGACCAAGTGATCTACATCTTTTCAGTACAGGTACTCTATTTACTGCCATCTTCGTCTATCCCTCCTCATTAAACTCTTCTACGTTTTGGCGGACGGCATCCGTTGTGAGGCACCGGAGTTACGTCTCTGATGGAAGTAACTTCAAGGCCGCATGCAGAAAGTGCACGGATTGCTGCTTCCCTTCCTGATCCTGGTCCCTTTACCATGACATCAACTGTTTTCAAACCGTGTATAAGAGCTGCTTTTGTAGCTGTCTCTGCTGCCATCTGTGCAGCATACGGAGTAGATTTCTTTGAACCTCTAAATCCAAGGCCGCCTGCGCTTGCCCAGGATAAGGCATTTCCTTCAGTATCTGTAATTGTAACAATTGTATTATTAAAAGATGACTGAATATGTGCCTGACCACGTTCAACGTTTTTCTTAATACGCTTTTTTGTTACTTTTTTTGCAACTTTCTTAGCCATTTCTAAACTAACCTACTTTCTCTGATATTATGATGCATCTTTATTTCTTCTTATTCGCAACTGTTCTCTTAGGACCTTTTCTTGTTCTGGCATTTGTCTTTGTCTTCTGACCACGGACCGGAAGGCCTTTTCTATGACGGATTCCGCGATAGCAACCGATTTCCTGTAATCTCTTAATATTCAGAGCGATCTCCCTGCGCAGATCACCTTCTACTGTCTGTGTCTCATCGACCACAGCGCTGATCCGCTTTACTTCCTCATCTGTCAGATCTCTGCAGCGGGTATCCGGGTTAACTTTTGCTTCTGCAAGAATGCGGTTTGAGCTTGCTCTGCCAATCCCGTAAATATAAGTCAAACCGATTTCCACACGTTTCTCTCTTGGTAAATCTACACCTGCGATACGTGCCATGTGTACTGCACCTCCATAATTCTTAAATTGGTATAATTTTGTGATTTATTCTTTTGAGCCAGACCATGCAGCTCCGGTTTCCCGGCCTGAAATGTGTGCATGGCCCGTATTCCTGACACTTTTTACCAGTATCCCCTCGGTATAAGAAATACCGGACCCAGCAGTGTCCGCTGTTTATTATGAATCAGCAGAAACTCCTGCTGACAGCCGCACATAATAAATTTGTCTGTACAAAACTGCAGACTGCCTGTCTGCTCCAAACAGCCTGCAGATTATCCCTGACGCTGTTTGTGTTTCGGATTTTCGCAGATAATCCGGATACTTCCTTTTCTCTTGATTACCTTGCATTTTTCACAAATTGGCTTAACTGATGATCTTACTTTCACAGCAAATCCTCCTTTCCTTACACCTGCAGCCGGCAGACTGCGCCGATGACGCTTGTCTGTTACTTCAGGGTTCATTCCAAAGCGTTCAGCTGATATTATATCATGTTACATGGGAAAATGCAAGGATAATTTTTGCAGAATATGCATTTTTTTATGCTTTCAACAGGGGGGGGTTAGATGATGGCTATGAGGACGCCGGATGGGAGGCGGTGGGCTGTCTGCCTGTGACGTTTCCAGAATGCAAGAAGTTCTAAGTATTCTGCATTTACGCTGTGGTACCGGACGGGCGCGGCACCTACTTCGCTCTGGCTCCGCCAGCAGCTAAAGGTGCCGCTTCGGCTTCGCCGCCTGTGTATCGGGCAGAATACTAAGAACTTCTAACCATTCTTCCAACGTCACAGGCAGACAGCCCACCGCCTCCCATCCGGCTGGTTTTCATAAGCTTTACACACGCTGCAGCAAGCCTTCGCATTAAATAATGCCAGAATCAGTAACGCTTAACAGTTATCCTGAGGTGTCGCGCCCTTTTATTCACACAGTCTGTCTCAAAAGCATAGGTGGGGATGGCAGGCCACGCAAACATACAAATTGATCTGATCCAGGTTTGCCATTCATTCGAAAAACATCCTCCAGCAGGTTATATGTAACGCCTTAGAAAAACAGCTGGATGAGGGAAGCGGCCCTGTTTCATTGTGACTTTGGAAGAATGTTAGAAGCTCTTAGTATTCTGCTCTATACACAGGCGGCGAAGCCGAAGCGGCACCTTTAGCTGCTGGCGGTACGCCAGAA
>CANTHI010000532.1 GCA_947653505.1 uncultured Eubacterium sp. | reverse complement strand
TAAGTCTGTTTCCGCTGATAACCATTTTTTTACCCCCGGGTTTCCAGCTACAGGAGCTGTATTCTATTTTTTCATTGCAGTGGTATTGCTCTTTTATTTCTGTACAAAGTTTAAAAAAGACGGGGTTGCGGATGCAGGTACCTATTTCTTCCAGCGTTGGGATATGGTTTTTATTCATAAGATCAGTCATGTCAGATTCCTCCGGATATTTTTTAGAATCATACCATGATTTCTTACAAAATTGCAAGACTGGTTTTGAAATTGTAATGCAGATGTAAGGATTTTTTGATCTGTCTGTTCTATAATGGAGTGGTAAGGAGGAATGAACATGAATGAGAAAATGGTAGCAGCTGTGAAAAATCTGACGAAAGATTATGGGAGCAGAGGATTCCGGACGCGGGTACTAAAGGGGATTGATCTGACGGTGGAAGAGCATGATTTTCTTGCGATCATGGGGCCAAGCGGTTCCGGCAAAACGACCCTGCTGAATATTTTATCGTCAATTGATAAGCCGACGCAGGGGAGCGTACTGATCGCTGGAAAGGATATTACATGCGTATCAAACCGGGAATTGTCACAGATTCGAAAAGATAAAATAGGATTTATTTTTCAGGATTATAATCTTCTGGATACGATGACGCTGCAGGATAATATTGCACTGCCGCTTTCTTTAAACGGTGTGGACAGCCGCACCTGTTTTGAGAAAACGGTGCGTCTTTGCAGGATGTTTGGACTGACGGAGCATATGGATAAATACCCGTACCAGCTGTCCGGCGGGCAGAAGCAGCGTGGCGCGGCATGCAGGGCGCTGATTACGGAGCCGGAGATTATATTTGCTGATGAGCCGACGGGCGCTCTGGACTCCAGATCCAGCAGGGAACTGCTGGAGTGTCTTCGGGATGTAAATGGAAAAGGAATGGCTGCGATTGTTATGGTGACTCATGACGCATTTAGCGCAGCCTATGCTAAAGATGTATACATTTTAAGCGACGGGCAGATCAGATGCCGTCTGACCAGCGGAGGCAGCCAGAAAGAATTTTATGACCGGATTGCGGACCTGCAGGCTTCTATGGGAAGTATGGGAAGTATGGGAAGTATGGGAAGTATGGGAAGTTTTGCAGATGCAAATAACGATAAAAACGGGATGGCAGGTGAAAAACATGAAATTGTATGAGCTTGCACTGCAGAATGTAAAAAATAATCTAAAAAATTATATTTCGCTTATATTATCTCTGGCATTTACGATTCTGATTTTTTATAATTTCCAGAATATGGCGGATTCGGAAATGTTTACAAACTTTGGAAAGCTGAATGCAGATTACAGCAGCATGCTGATTCAGACGCTATCCGTTGTACTCGGTGTGTTTATGATATTTTTCATAGGATATGCCACAAATGTGTTTCTGAACAGGCGGAAAAAAGAAATCGGGATTTTTATTTTTATGGGGCTGACGAACAAAAGAATCGGCAGACTGTATGTGATCGAGATGCTGATGGTCTTTGCGCTGACGCTGCTGACAGGAATCATTTCCGGGATACTGACGTCACAGCTGTTTCAGATGATACTGCTTGCCATGTCGCAGATGGGAACGGATATCGGATTTTCCTTTTCCATAAAGTCTGTACTTATTACATCTGCATTCTACTTTTTGGTCTATTTTTTGTTTGTCTTAAAGGGATATCTGAATATAGTAAAAAGCAGTGTACTGGAGCTGGTCTCTGCCAGCAGACAGAATGAATCTGTCCGTCAGGGCCGTGGTATGTTATATCTGAAAACAATACTTGGTGTAGGGATTTTATCGTCCGGCTGCCTGCTCGCCGTGAAAGATGGGAAGGAAGAGATTCTGGAAAATGCTGTGAAGGCAGTTGTGCTTGTGATCATAGGCGTATATTTTCTGTTTGGGGGACTGATACCGGCTCTGCTGCAGGGACTGGCAAAAAACAAGACATTTTTATACCGCAGGGAGCGTGACCTGTGGGTGAATCAGATGATTTTCAGAATGAAGAAAAATTACCGGACCTATGCGATGGTCTGCGTGCTGATGATCTGCTCCGTGACGGCGCTGTCTGCCAGCTTTGCGTTCAAAGAGCGCTATCAGAGTATGGAGCATTTCCGGAATACCTACACCTACCAGCTTTTAAGCAGCCAGCCGGATCTGGATGAGAAGGCACAACAGCTGATCGGACAGGAAAATGAGATCGCTTACAGTACAAAAATATCGATTCTGATGCTGGAGCAGTCTGAAAAAGAAAAACAGGCAGCCCAGCCTGCGGTATCCCTGCTGGCATGGTCAGAGCTGAGGCAGCTTGCACAGGATGCAGGATTAAATCTGGATATTACAGAACCGGGAGATGGAAAGACCTATGAGGTGACTCATATTTATCTGATGTCCCTGATTACAAAGCGAAAGGATGTGCCGGTACAGATGAAAGACCGGATATTCCATCAGATCGATGAGATTCAGGAGCCATATCTGGGCTATCTGCAGGAGTCCATGTCGTTTTATCTGGTCAATGACAGGGAATACGAAAAACTAAAGCCTTATGGACAGCAGTTGTATGCATATAATTACCAGATCACAGACAGATACAATTATAAAGCTTCAAAGGACGCACTTGGCACACTGGTCAGCAACACACAGGAAAACTACACAGCACGTATTGTTACAGCTCCGGACAGTGGCAGGGACAGGGAATGGATTAAGATACTTTATTCGCTGTGTGTCTATCTGGTGATGGTGTTTGTTCTGGCAGGCGGCAGTATTTTATTTATGAAGCTTTATAATGACGCCTTTGAAGAGGCAGGACGGTATGCGGTTTTACAAAAAATGGGAGTTATGCAGCGGACGCTGAAGCGGGCGGTATCCAGAGAGCTGATGGTGTCTTATAGCCTTCCACTTCTGATTATGACTGTTGCATCGTATTTTTCCGTGCATGCAATGGAAAAGGTTATGCATACAGGGTTAAAAGAGATCTGGGTGGTGAGCGTGGCTGTGATCGTACTCTT
>CANTHI010000531.1 GCA_947653505.1 uncultured Eubacterium sp. | reverse complement strand
TCTTTATCCGGTTATTCTGATCCAGTTTTGGAGAACCAAGTCCAAGTATTTTTTCTTCCCACTTTTCTCTCGTTGCCGCGCCTGCAAATTCCGTTAATATGTCAATATAAATCTGTCTCATCCCTTCGGACTGGACAATGACTTTGTCCGCATATACAACTCCCGGAACTGCACAGCTGTAACGGATATTTTTTATTGCCCTTTCATCCTCAGCAGTAATCTCATCAACCAGATAAGGCGGAATGTAAATGAGCTGATCCGTATACTGCTTTAAATTTGCCGCATAGAAATACGGATATACACTCATTGCCGGGTCAAACTCATCATATGCATTCTGAATATAAATGACGTCCGGCCTCAGACCTGCCAGGTCTATTGTATGATAATCTGTAACCGGAACATATTCCGGAAACTGGTCTGATTCCGTACGCAGTTCTCCTGCTGTACCATCTGATTCTTTATAAAAATACGGAACGGGTATCACATATGGGATGCAATCCTCATCTTTTCTGGCAGCTTCCCAGATACTTTCCATATATGCCCACTTCGATGCATGATATGGCAAAAAGACTATGATACTTCGTAAATCCATCTCCTTTGTAATCTGCAGTCTTGTCTGCCGGATACCAGTTTCCAAAAGCTTTAACAGTCTTTCAGCCTCTGCCTGATTTTTCTGCAGGATAGCTTCATGCATCTGATAAAGGTTCTCACAATAATCTTCCAGACTGTGTACTGCCGCATCCGGCTGGCACATTTTATGTTCCAGTAATGTACCAAGTGCAATCGCCGTCTCCTGACAGGCTGAAAGCATGCCAAAGCATGGATCCTCATTATTTTTCCAGTCTTTTATTGTATCATGCAGCTGATTCATGGCCTGCAGCTTCTGCCGGATCTGCGTCTTTACTGTTTGCGTTTTTACATTGTCCGCTCCATATAATACTTTGGAAGCATCCTCTGAAAAGACATACGTATAGGGACTCTTTCCTACTTTACCAATCAGAGAATCTTCCTGCTTCTGAAACAACGGGTATTCATGCATACCCGCATTCTTTACCGGATGCATATAATCGCCATACTTTTTCCATAAAACCGCATCATGCATAACCGGCACTGGCACTGTAGTATTTTCAAAAGGGACTCTTTTTGTATGATCATACCAGCATCTTTTCCATCGGTATGCATCCTGTTTCACCCATTCCGGCATCATCGTAATTTCATCTGCTTCATCTGCCGGATACATGGAGAATAATTTTTCTTCCAGCAATAACAGCTCATGCACACATGGCCTGGAAGCATCTATTTTAACATGAAGCATATCTTCCAATGCATGCAGTTGTGCCGCCAGCTGTTCTCCCTGTAAGTGTCCCAGTATCACATTTTCCACAATTTTTGCTATCAGCTGTAAAACCGCATGAAAGGAATTTCTCTCATCCGGATCAGCCGGCAGATAATCCATAACAAATACATCGATCCCCATCCCATACGGACAGCCATGATATTTTCTTAAAAAATCCGGCTGGAAATTTATATGTCTGCTGTTTAACACTCTTGTAAATAATTCTTCGTAGGTATCATCGGTATGGATATTTCTCAGTATATAACCATCCGGCAATTCACTTTGCGCAATGGCAATAAACCGGTTATAATCTTCCCGCAGCATACAGATATCCATATCATCATCCCAAGGAATAAATCCCTGGTGCCGCACTGCTCCCAGAAACGTCCCGGCATCTGCATAGTATACAATTCCATGTTTCTGACAGACCCGGTCAACCTCTTCCAGAATCTCCAGCTGCGCTGCCCAGGATCTTTTCACCATACTGGTTACAAAAAATCCTTCTCTGACTTCACTTTCGAAATATGAATTTTGAAACTCCATCTTATCCCCTTTTTCTGATTTCCAAGCGATCTGAGGAAGCATTACAAATTCGTCTGTAACAAATCCTGTATCTATTATAAAGCTGAATGATTCATAGGGCAAGTTACAAAAGGAGATTCAAAAGTCTTTCCGGAATCTGATTGGCCTGTGCCAGTACAGAATCCGATACCTGCATCATCAGTTTCTGTTTTAAAAATTCTATCATTTCAGCAGCCATATTTGTATCACGGATACGTGATTCACTGGCCTGTGTATTTTCAGAAGTATTGCTATTGTTTGCGACCAGATGTTCAATGCGATTATACAATGCACCATAAGCGCTTCGCTTCTCACTCAGCAGATTCAGTGCTTCATCCAGCCTTTGCAACGCTTTTTCTGCGTATTTTGGTCTTGATATTGTGACAGAGTTTATTTTCAGCGCAGCTGTACCAACACGCAGCCGTGGCAATTCCAGACCCTGATGTCCCAGTGCACCGACCTGCAGCATAAAGGCATCCAGATTTTTACGGCTGTTTTCCTGATAGAATACAATGCCTTTTGCACTTCCTCCGACTTCTGAGATGGTATGGTTTCCGAGAACTTTATGCTTAATCTGCAGCCGTCCGTCTGCCAGTGAAGCTACTAAGGGCGCCACCTGTCCATTGTCATCCCCATGTTCGAATTTATCATTTAAAAAAGCTGCTACTTCATCGGCATTATAAAAATCTTTTGGGAATGTATACTGGTATTCTTTTCCATCTGCTTTTAAAGTCAGTGTGTTTTTGTCCGGAGGAAACACAACTCCGCCTGAAATATCCTGCGATCCTGTCACATAAGAAGGCTTTGGTTCCCCGCTGATCTTATAAAAAAGAGAACTGGCAGCATTTCCGCGGACCCCTTCCAGAATGTATGTACCATTCTCCGCATCTATAGTCTCTTTTGTTCCGTCAGGCTTTATCATCGTTTTCTCATGCAGCGTAATCTGCAGTGCATTGGAATCAATGGCACCGGCAACACCTGTATGATGCCCGCCTACCGTAGCTTCCAGTTCAAAGCCATCGATGCTGTTGATTACGAGCTGTGCGTTAAAAGCAAGCGTTAGCAGGGCGGCAATCTGCTTTCCATAATATTTTCCAGCTGGTATGGTAGCCTCCAGT
>CANTHI010000530.1 GCA_947653505.1 uncultured Eubacterium sp. | reverse complement strand
GAAAAATTGGTGAAAAACAGGGACGAAAGATCGGAAAAGAAAGAACCGAGCAGCGTCTGATCCGGAATCTGGCAAGAAACATGCATCTGACAGAAGAAGAGGCAGCAGCGGTGCTGGGAGTCAGAAAAGAAGATATGTCTAATCCGCCAGGGAAGGGTTTCTGTACGGACAGACATAGCGAACAAAAATAAGAAGTTTTCCAAAGCACTAGGAATAGAATATCATTAATTGTCAGATTTTTTAGTATTTTATCAGTTAAAGAGCATTGACTTTTGGATAAATAGTGATATGTTAAATATAGGTAACAGATTATTTCTAACAGACTTTTAACGGGCTAATCAGCTTAGTCTGAGATGCTCTAAATATGTAACAGTCCAGGCAGGTCTGCGTATTTACTGTACTGGTTGTATGAAAATGTAGTAGTAGCGGAAATTCAGCCTATCGCGAAGCGGTTTCTAACAGCTGATACGTGACAGTTTTATGGGTAATCTGAATTGTTACCAGGATATGAAAGTATCTGACTACAAGATATTAAAAAATAGTTGACAGCGGTAATATAGTTATGTATAATGGAGGGCGTGTTTTGGAAAATGGAATCATTACATACGAAGGTGGAAATTTGGATATGAGCGGAAAGAAGAAGAAAAACAAACAAGATATGAAAAATCAGACGTCTACGGATGGATCGGAAGCGAAAGATTCAGAAGAAGAACCACAGATAGAGGTCAGATTGAAAGAAAAGTGTATAAATCTGATTGCGAAAATACCTTATATAAAGGTTATCGCTACAGGGATGGCACTGTTATCGGTGGTATTTTCTGCAGGTGTGGGATTAACGAAACTGAGTGAGTTTATGAATACGATGCAGACAAATATGGAAGAGTTAAATGCCGATATGAAAGGGGTAAAAAATGAGCTTGAAAGTTTTCAAATAGAACGGGCGGAAGACAAGCTGGAGATTATGGAAAAAGCAGATGATTTGATAGAAAAGAAATTTGCGAAGATTGAGGAAGATATGAATGAATTAGACGATCAGATTTCTCATATCAGAACCGTAAGTTTTAAAGACAATTTTTTACCATGTCTGGCAGTTCAGAAAAATTCATATGGTTTATATGAGACTGCGGCGCCTTCCTGGGAGCGCGAACAGATAATTGCGGTAGATCCGGTTACAAATGAGTTATTTAGTGCGGTTGAGCTGGTGAATCAGCGTATATTAGTACCCTATGAAATGAATGGAGAGCAGATTTTATTCTGCGGGCAATATAATAAGAAAAATCACTGGGATGGAAAATGTATCATTAATGTATATAAAAATGGAATCCTGACGGTTCTTACAGAGGCGGTTTATAATAATGGTGAACTGATGAAATACAAACAGGTAATTCCGGATGTGAACAAATCAGGGAAAGAAGTGTGGATTGTTTCTGACAGAGTGCATAGTGAGAATTTTAACAGTGGAGATAGCTGGAGCTATAAACGTCAGGGAGGATACATACAAAAATTTGATCTGAAAGATGCGGCTCCGGAAGATATTTTGAATATTACACAGTTTAAAAAAGAGAAATGTAATGTATTAGAAGGATTTTATCATGGGAATACATCAGACGGGAAATATAATGACGGAACAGGAAAAGCGTATATGGTTAAATATGATTCCTGGGGATATGTACGTACACTGTATGTTGGAAGAGTGAAAGATGGAGATTTTGAAGATGATACAGGGGAAGCATGGTATATTGTCAGGGATGAAGAAAAAAATACAGATTATATGTATTACAAAGGCGCATTTCATAATGGAAAACCAATTTCGTCCGATCCGGATGATTTTATAAATCCATATTCATTTCGTGATATCGATGATACAATTAAGTCTTACCAGTTTGAATGTACATTAAAGTGGTACAATCCTAGGAGACAGAACATGTAAGAGACAGGAAGTATCAGACAGAGGTTATCCGCATCACTTTTTCAGCGTCTGTCTCATTAAAATGTAACACTCTGTCTGAATGGTTGCTTTATAGGTAACTGTTCAGGCAGGGTGTTATATTTTGGACTGTTTCCCCATTTGTAGAATTAATTACAACCACCAGCCTTATCCGGTTGCAATCCATCCGGCAGCATGCTATAATCAGACAAAGCATATTTTCTCAGACAGGCCATTCCGGACCTGCCAGACAGGGGAATACCCGATCAGAAAGATATCTTTAGTATACAGGCGGCGCACTGCCCGTAAGATCAGATCAAGGAAAATCCATGCTTAAAACAGAAAAAAGAAAGCAGGGGTTTCCGGCAGCTCCTGCGGAAAACAGGAGGAAAACGATATGAAAAAAGATACGGTATGGAAGTCGTACCTGGCCGACAGCAGCCGTTTCGCGGACCTCGTGAACGGCATCCTGTTCCACGGCATTCGGACAGTCACGGCAGAAGACATCGCAGAGGCCGATACACAGACCGGCTACAGCGGCCAGCCGCGTGACCGGAGGAAACGGGGCACGAAACTCCGCGACACGGTCCGCATACGCTGCATGACATGACGGACTTCACGGATCTGCCACAGGAAATCCGGCACGCTATGCAGGACTACCGGATGCATCTGGTAAGCGTACGCAGGCTGGAGGACACGGGCATGTTTCAGACGGACGTGCGGCAGGTATTTGACTTTATCCGGTATTCGGAAAATAAAACCGCACTGAAAAAGCTGGTTATGGAAGATCCGTATTACCAGGCGGTGGAAGCGGACGCATGGGAAGTGATCGTGCAGTACGCAAAGGTAGGAAATCTGGTAAAAGCAGAGGAATATTACAGGGAGGATGGGAAGATCGATATGTGTACGGCAATCAGGGAATTAATGGAAGATGAGAGAAGGGAAGGATTTGCGGAAGGCGAAAAATCAGGTGAAGAGCGGGGCAGAAAAATTGGTGAAAAACAGGGACGAAAGATCGGAAAAGAAAGAACCGAGCAGCGTCTGATCCGGAATCTGGCAAGAAACATGCATCTGACAGAAGAAGAGGCAGC
>CANTHI010000529.1 GCA_947653505.1 uncultured Eubacterium sp. | reverse complement strand
GGCACAGGATCCCAGACCGGGTTACCAGCAGAATGAAGACAGGATTTATGGATTCGACCCATTTCTACCATGCTTACAGCGTCTAACGGTATAAAATAATTTTTGAATTTTAATATGCCATCACTTACGATAAAGTTTTTTCCGGTAATTAATTTGAACCTTGTCGTTTTTAATATATCAAATAAACTAATATAAATATTAATTGAATTTGAAAGATAAGACTTTTTTAAAATATCTCTCAAATTCATTAATATATCATTTAAATTCATTCAGAAAATACCTCATTAATTTAAAATAAAAATATATTCAGCTTGCATTGGTAGTCTTATCAAATATGAAGATAGCATAAATATTTCGAAATGTCAACTACAATTATCAAAAATTAGCACTGACTATTCTGATACAGCGTACGTAAAGCTTTTGAAAACCGCTTCCCTTCCGGCGTCCGCATAGCCATAAAATAACACCTTATCGAAACGGTTGCACAAGTAATTTCTTTTTACAGTTCCTAAGTCTTTACACATCCATTCCCATTTGTTATAATTTACCTATCAGCAACAATAACCATAAGGCAAAGCGCAGAGTGTAATGTCTGTTGGATGTTACTGTTCACACAGGATACCGCGTTTTTTCGCAAAGCAAATCCAGCAATCCGCCTTAGGAGGGCTTTCCGTGTGCTGGATTTTGCTGCTGTGAGTATCGTGGGTGTGAATGGCAGCCTGGGATGATTACACTCTTTTATGATTCAGAAACATAGTATACATTGCCGCTGGTTTGCGGTATAATAACAATTATATGTGTCATGTGGTGAGAAAGCAGTAGTGGATAGGGGGAAATACAGATGGAGGGAAACGTAAAGTTATTTAACGAAAACAGATTTTGTGCCTGGTGCCATTGCCCGATTCCGGCTGATTCAGAGACAGATTATTGCAAAAATTGTCAGGCCAGTATGGAATTTCGGGAAGTGCGGGAATATGTGAGAGAGCATGATGTAAATGAGTTCCAGCTGGCGGAGGTTTTTGGAATACCGTTGCGGCAGGTGAAGCATTGGATTCGGGAGGGCAGACTGGAATACAGGGAATTAACCAATACAGTCGTGGGACTCCATTGCCAGCGCTGTGGCAAAGCTATCCAGTTCGGGAATTTCTGTCCGGAGTGTAATCGGGCAGAATACGGTGTTAAGGGAGGATTTGATACCTTTAAGCAAAAAGACGCGGATGAGCAGATCCGGTTTTATAATAAAGACAGAAGGTAGATGGAGGAGGAAGATTATGCCTGTAAAATATGTGTTTGTTACCGGCGGCGTTGTGTCAGGACTTGGAAAAGGGATTACGGCAGCATCACTGGGGCGTCTGCTGAAAGCGCGCGGATACAAAGTGACGATGCAGAAATTTGACCCGTATATTAATATCGATCCGGGTACGATGAATCCGATTCAGCACGGGGAAGTATTTGTGACAGATGATGGCGCGGAGACGGATCTGGATCTGGGACATTACGAACGGTTTATTGATGAGAGTCTGACGAAAAATTCAAATGTAACGACTGGCAAAATATACTGGTCTGTCCTGCAGAAGGAGCGCCGTGGAGATTATGGGGGAGGCACGGTACAGGTGATTCCGCATATTACCAATGAGATCAAGAGCCGGTTTTACCGCAATTTTTCGTCGCCGGACATGCATATCGCGATTATCGAGGTTGGGGGAACGGTAGGAGATATTGAGAGCCAGCCTTTTTTGGAATCAATCCGGCAGTTTCAGCATGAAGTAGGGCATGAGAATGCAATGCTGATTCATGTGACGCTCATTCCGTATTTAAAAGCGTCCGGTGAGCTGAAGACAAAGCCGACACAGGCGAGCGTTAAGGAGCTGCAGGGGATGGGGATTCAGCCGGATGTGATTGTATGCCGTTCGGAGCATGAGCTGGACCAGAGCATTAAAGATAAAATCGCACTGTTTTGCAATGTGCCGAACAGTCACGTCCTGCAGAATCTGGATGTGGAATATTTATACGAAGCGCCGCTTGCAATGGAAAAGGAAAACCTGGCAAGAGTTGCCTGCGAATGCCTGCAGCTGCCTTGTCCGGAGCCGGATCTGGATGAGTGGAATGAGATGATCGAAAATCTGAAGCATCCGGAGAAAGAAGTCTGTATCGCACTCGTAGGAAAGTATACGCAGCTGCATGACGCTTATATTTCAGTGGTAGAAGCGTTAAAGCATGGCGGGATTCCGAGCCGTGCGACAGTTGTGATCCGGTGGGTGGATTCCGAGCAGCTGACGCCGGATACGGTGGATGGAATGCTGGGAGATGTCAGCGGCATTCTCGTGCCAGGAGGATTTGGAAACCGTGGTGTGGATGGAAAGATTCTGGCCGCAAAATATGCAAGGGAGCATAAGATTCCATATCTGGGACTGTGTCTTGGCATGCAGGTGGCGATTATTGAATTTGCCCGCAATGTATGCGGACTGCACGATGCACACAGCATTGAGCTGGATCCGAAGACGACGCATCCGGTCATTGCCCTGATGCCTGATCAGGATGAAAATGGAGATATCGGAGGAACGCTGCGTCTGGGTTCTTATCCGTGTGTACTGGATCCGGAGTCAGAGGCATATAAGCTGTATGGAGAAGAGACGATTCATGAGCGTCACCGCCATCGTTATGAAGTAAACAATGATTACCGGACAACCCTGACAGAGCATGGCCTGCGGTTATCCGGCATGTCACCGGACAGGCGTATTGTCGAGATGATTGAAGTAGTGGATCATCCGTGGTATCTTGCGACACAGGCGCATCCGGAACTCAAATCCCGTCCAAACCGTCCGCATCCGTTATTCCGCGGATTTGTCGGGGCAGCTCTGGCGTACGGGCACAAGACGAAAAATATGACTGAAATTTAATCCGGCAATCGTTTTCTGAGAGCGTGTCTGAAACCTTCAGACACGCTCATACCGTTATTACCGCATGTTTCAGACAAATTTAAGAAATTTCGCAAAAAGTTCATGATTAGAATCTTGCGTTATGG
>CANTHI010000528.1 GCA_947653505.1 uncultured Eubacterium sp. | reverse complement strand
AGCCTGCTCCCGATCCCAAACCGAAAGCAGAACCCGAACCTATGCCTAAACCACTGCCGTTATCCCTGATTCAGCTGGCAGATGAGATCAGAAATCTTCATCCGCTGGCGTACAGGCTCTGGTTTACGATGGAATCCGCAGAAAAGATCCGTGAGATTTCGGACTGTGTCAGGGCATTTTTTTTCAGACAGCAGACAAAAGATCTTTTGTCTGTAACCGGAGAATATACCAACGGTCACTACAAACGTGGGGCAGAGTAGGAGAAACAATGGAACATCTGATCGTAGAACTGTCAAAATATGTGATGATCCTGTTATTCGCATGTTATACGTTTACCTGTTTTCATGCGCTGGGAGGGAAAAAATCACACAAACGGCTGAAACGGATCTTAAGAAAACAGGCAAAACTGATCTTTCTGATTCATTTTCATGCATTTGTCGTTATTTTTGCCGTGCAAAAAACGGTCAATGTGCTGGTGATGTACGTCATGCAGGCGGCGCTTCTGGGCTGCATTTTAATTATATACAAATATATTTACAGACGTGCCAGCGGGCTGGTAGTCAATAATATGTGCATGCTGCTGGCGGTCGGATTTGTCATCTTATACAGACTCTATCCGGAAAAAGCCGTGCGTCAGTACGAGATCGCTGTGGCAGCGGTGGTCATTACGATGATTATTCCGCTTTTTATTCACAAGCTGCATTTTCTGGACCGGCTGACCTGGCTATACGCGGCGGCAGGCATAGCGCTTCTGGCAGCAGTGGCGGTCTTAGGCTCGGTAAGCTATGGCGCAAAGCTGTCGTTTCAGGTAGCAGGGATCGCCATTCAGCCATCGGAATTTGTAAAGATTCTGTTTGTATTTTTTACCGCGTCCATGCTGGCTGCATCTACCGGATTTGCGCAGGTATGCAAAGCGACTGCCGTGGCAGCCACCCATGTGCTGATCCTTGTCGTGTCAAAGGATCTCGGCGCCGCGCTCATTTTTTTTATGACCTATCTTGTGATGCTGTATGTCGCGACCCGCAGCCCGTTTTATTTTGCCAGCGGACTCGCATGCGGCAGTATCGCTTCTGTCGCGGCCTGGAAGCTGTTTAGCCATGTACGGGTGCGCGTCACGGCCTGGAAGGATCCGCTGTCAGTCATTGACAAGGAAGGATACCAGGTCTGCCAGTCGCTGTTCGCCATCGGTACCGGAGGCTGGTTTGGTATGGGGCTGTATCAGGGAATGCCAAAAAAAATCCCAATCGTGGAGGAAGACTTTGTATTCGCGGCAATTTCCGAGGAACTGGGCGGCATTTTCGCGGTCTGCCTGATTATGGTATGCGCCAGCTGCTACCTGATGTTTTTAAATATAGCGATGCAGATCCACGATCTGTTTTACAAGCTGATCGCTCTGGGACTGGGTACGGTATATGGATTTCAGGTGTTTTTAACGATCGGCGGCGTGACCAAATTTATCCCGTCCACCGGCGTAACGCTGCCGCTTGTCAGCTATGGCGGAAGCTCCCTGCTTAGTACGTTTATTATATTCGCGGTGATTCAGGGGCTGTATATTCTGAGGGAAGACGAGGAAGAGCCGGACGAAAAGAATCCGGTGAAGGGTTGATGGCATGAAAAGCATAAAGGGCAGGAATCGTATGAAAAATAGGAAAAGCAGCAGGAAAGAAGGTCCGGTAAGGGAAAACCGGGGCAGGAAAGAAAGTCCGGTAAGGGAAAACCGGGGCAGGAAAGAAGGTTCGGGAGGGAAAAACCGGGAAGAGTACGAAGAATGGCAATGGAACCAGCAGGGCTGGGATCAGCAGGACTGGAATCAGCAGGGCTGGGATCAGGATAAAGGGCAGAAAAAGGAAGACTGGGAAGAGCGGGAAGAACAGCAGCGGAAAAAGGAAGTGGAAAAGCTGCTGAAAGAACAGAACAGGCAGCCATCTGAAAGCAGCGGGCGTATTTCCGTACATGGTTTCGTGGAATGGATGAAAGAGCGTGACCGGAACAGACAGGAGGCTCCGGTGAAAAATTCTGTCCGCAACCGGGAATTTGCGGTCGTTACGTATCTGTTTCTGGCAATTTTTTTAGGAATGATCGCATACTTTACGTATTTTCAGGCTGAAAAAAGTGAGGCGTTTATCAACAGCCCTTATAATGCCAGACAGGATGCATTTGCAGATCATATCCGGCGGGGCGATATTCTGGCCGCACAGGGAGAGGTGCTTGCGACGACAAAGACCGCGCCGGACGGCACGGAGTCCAGAAGCTATCCGTATGGCAGGATATTTGCACATGCCGTCGGATTCAGTACGAACGGCAAATCAGGCTTAGAATCCATCAGTAATTTTCAACTGCTGCGTTCCCATGCTTTTTTTCTGGAAAAAATATGGAACGGCCTGCAGGATAAGAAAAATATCGGGGATACCGTCGTAACGACGCTGGATGTAAACGTGCAGAAAGCGGCCTACGACGCGCTCGGCAGCCATCAGGGAGCCGTCATTGCCATGCAGCCTTCGACTGGAAAAATACTTGCAATGGTATCCAGACCGGACTTTGATCCGAATACGATCGCATCCGACTGGGACAGCATTACGGCTGATAATGAAAATTCCTCCGTGTTATTAAACCGTGTGACCCAGGGCCTGTACCCGCCTGGCTCCACATTTAAAATATTTACGCTGCTGGAATATATGAAAGAGCATAAAAACTACAAAAACTATCAGTATCAGTGTAATGGAAGCTTTACCTCAGAAGGAAATGCCATCCACTGCTTTGCAAATGCCGTGCACGGCCAGGAAGATTTAATGAGCGCATTTGCGCATTCCTGCAACACATCTTTTTCCAGCATTGGTCTGTCGCTGGATCTGGATAAATTTGCAAAAACGAACCAAAAACTGCTGTTTGATTCTGAGCTTCCATGTGATTTTCCATATAAACAGAGCAGGTTTCCGCTAAACAGAGACGCTTCGGCATGGGAGATCATGCAGACCTCCATCGGACAGGGAAAAACACTCGTAACGCCGTATCATCTGGCGCTTGTCA
>CANTHI010000527.1 GCA_947653505.1 uncultured Eubacterium sp. | reverse complement strand
TTTGTGTAAGGCTTTTGAAAACCAGCCGGATGGGAGACGTTGGCCTGTCTGCCTGAGACTTTTCCAGAATGCAAGAAGTTCTAAGTATTCTGCATTTACTCTGTGGTACCGGACGGGCGCGACACCTAATTCGCTGCTGGCGGAGCCAGAAGCGGATAGCGTGCCCCATTGGGCAGTAGGTGTCGCGCCCGTCCGGTATCACAGAGTAGATGCAGAATACTTAGAGATTCTTACATTCTGGAAACCGGAACAATGAAACAGGGCCGCTTCCCTCATCCAGCGTGCGGGAGGCCAATATCTGGTTTATCTAAGTTCGGGCTTCTTACATTCCGGAGCGGACACAGCAGACGGAGTAGATTCCCTCATGCAGCGTCCGGCTAGCCAATACATAACATATTATGTAAGAATCTGCCGCTTTTCTCCCAGCGTTCCGCATAGCCATAGGAAGAAGCCGCACATGCGAATACTCCTCAGTACCGGAACAAAAAAAGGCACATGCACAAAGCACATGCCCTTTTTGGTTTTTAAACACCAGCATCCACAATTGCATCTGCCAGCGCTTCCAGATCTGCCATATTTTTTTCCTTTAACGTAGACCGGATCGTCACTACCGGTTCTACAATAGATACGTTTTTCATCGTTTCCAGGATCGATTTCATCGTTCTTGCAGCTGTCGGGCCCCAGGAACCGTTTTCCAGAATACCAACTGTACGTTTCTGATATGCTTTGCTCTGCAGATGATGTAAGAAATCCTGCATACATGGGAATACTCCGCCATCATAGCTTGCAGCTGCCAGAACCATGCGGTCATAACGGAATGCGTCTTCTATTACTTCTGCCATATCTTCTCTTGCAAGATCGCTGACGACTACTTTTTCCACGCCTTTTTCACGTAGCATTTCGCCAAGCTTTTTCGCTGCTTTTGCTGTATTGCCGTGAATAGAAGCATATGCGATCAGAACACCTGAGTTTTCTGGCTTGTAGCTGCTCCATGTATCATACAGTCCGATATAATAATCGAGATTTTCCTTTAAGATTGGTCCATGCAGCGGGCAGATCATTGCAATATCCAGAGCAGATGCTTTTTTCAGAAGAGCCTGTACAGATGCCCCATATCTGCCAACAATATTGAAATAGTATCTTCTGGCCTCACAAGCCCAGCCTTCATCATCTTCGGCATCCATAGCGCCAAACTTTCCAAAACCGTCAGCAGAAAACAAAATCTTTTCGCTGCTTTCATAAGTCACCATAACTTCCGGCCAGTGTACCATCGGTGCCATATAAAAATTCAGTGTATGGGATCCAAGCGATAAAGTATCACCTTCCCTGACTTCAATGGAACGGTCATCCAGTACAACATCAAAAAACTGTGGCAGCATCTGGAATGTTTTCGCGTTACCTACAATTACCACATCCGGATACAGCTCCAGCAGTCTGCCAATACTTCCCGCATGATCCGGTTCCAGATGGGAAATCACCAGAAAATCCAGCTTTCTGCCATCCAGCGCAGTCTGCAGATTCTTTTCCCATTCTTCCATACCTCTGGCATCTACCGTATCCATCAGAGCTGTCTTTTCATCTAAGATCAGATAAGAGTTATATGTTACTCCATCCGGTACGACATACTGACTCTCGAATAAGTCAATCTCCCTGTCGTCTACTCCGATATATTTAATCGCATCTGAAATTGTTACCTGCATAAAGATTCTCCTTTCAAGTGTTTTGCATCATATTTTTCCTAACAGGCTGTATTTACATCGATCAGGTATGTACGACGCAGGCTCCTGATCCTGCATGAAGTATAGTATACCCTATAAATGTACGTTTTTCAAATAGTTTCTTTCCAGAAAATAAATTTTTCGAAACAGTTCCGTTACTTTTCACGGGTCAGGAACGCGCAGGGTCTGCCTCAGGGCCGTGAATCGTAACACAGTTCCTGAGGTTTCTTTTAACCAGTGATGGAAGATGGTCCGGGTGATTCCAGAACTTCAATCCTGCATACATGTTTTTTTGTTTTCCTGTTGTAAGAGATGCCAACAGCCAGGATTCTGCCATGATAAATATGCTTCTCACTCATTTTTCCTTTGAAACGGAGTGCATAATTTTTTTCACGGATCTGACGCAGAGCTTCTTCTGGAGAACTGTCTACTTTGAGTTCGAGAAGAATGCAGTCCATTTGTTTTTGATATGGATAGAAAATAAAGTCTACGAATCCTTTGCCTGCCTGATCTTCGCGTTCTACCCGGTAGCTGTCCCGTGCGGATAAATAGCAAAGGTTTACGACTGCTGACAATTCCGCCTCATTGTTATAAGACAGAATCGGTGATTCCGTATCGTGAGCATACTGCAGGATATCTTCCACTGTTTTCGTATCAAGTGCGAGTGTCGCCTGAAGCATTTCTTCGGATTTTTTTGCAAGCCGGTATACGTAGCCGAGGGAATCTTTGGATAAAAGTAATTCCTGGTACTGGTCCATCAGTTCTTTGTTCGGAATTAACACTTCTCCCTGATGATAAGTCAGCAGGCCGTAAATAACCATTGCGGAATAAATCTGTTCTTTTGTCTCCGGCTTTGCGGTTGCGGCGGTAAACTGGCCAATGGCCGTCTGGACATGTTCTCCTGCAGTCAGGAGAATCAGGTCATCCCGCATCGAATCAATATTGTTTTGGATATAATAAAAGATCTCATCGTATGGACCGGAGCTGGTCCAGTAATTGCGCAGCTGCTGGTCGGTCAGAGCCAGTACAACGGAACGGGGATTATACAGTTTTTTTCCGGTGGCGGTATGATAACCGTCGTACCAGCTGCGAAGATCTTCACGGGTAAACTGCGGGTGGTGCTGTGTGTATTGGAAAATCTCATATAGTCTGTCTACTTCGTGATCGAGAAATCCAAAATATTCACAAAATTTTTCAGATAATGCCATATCATACTCTACAAACATGTTCAGCGCTGAGCCGCTGGAATATTTTGCGATAGGCAGGATATTACCTATGGTATTGTGGCAACTTATGTCAGGAGGCAGGAGTTTAA
>CANTHI010000526.1 GCA_947653505.1 uncultured Eubacterium sp. | reverse complement strand
CAGGTCCATCAGGTCCTCGATTCCTATGATAAAGATCTTTCCGTTCCTGGTTCTGTTGGATTTTTCGTATCGGAAGAAGCATCGGTTCCGCTTTCTGTTCCTGGTTCTGTTGGATTTTTCGTATCAGAAGAAACATCGGTTCCACTTTCCGTTCCCGGTTCTGTTGGATTTTTCGTATTACCAGAAGCATCCGTTCCACTTTCTGTTCCCTGGTCAGATGGATTTTTCGTATCAGCAGAAGTACCTGTTCCACTTTCTGATTCCGGTTCTGTTGGATTTTTCGTATCCGTTCTGGTCACATCTCCAGACTGGTCCGTACCTGCAGCGATTTGCATGCCGCTGGAAGTATCTGTTCCCTGATCTGCTTCCAGCACACCGGATACTTTTGACTGCAAGCCATCTGCCTTTACTACCTGTACTGTCCGGCCCGAAACCTGCAACAGACTTTCTGCCGGCAGAACACAGCTGATTACAGCCGCTGCTGTAAAACATGCGATTTTTTTTAGTCTCCTCTGTCTCATCTGTATACACTCCTTTTTCTAAACATTTCATCATCCAGCATTATGGCTTTTTTTATTTTATCATAATCTGCTCACAGTTTCCATATGGATTGCAATCAATCCGTCATCATTTCCACAATCATCTTCTGAGCGGCTTCGTTATAATAAATGTCTTCGTATTCTGTTCCGTTTCTGCTCATGCGCATACCAGGGAACAGACCTGCCGCCTCACCCTGGGCAGACACATATTTTACTCTCATTCCATTTTTTACCGTCTCCCCTGCATATTTCAGCGACTGCATTTTCCGAAAAATCTCCGCGCCGGACGTCTTTTTTACCGTCCCGGCATTCCGCAGCTCATTCATCTTTTCCGCAATCTCAGTTGCCAGATATTTTTTCGCATAAGGAAACCGGTCTGCCTGTTCTTTCGTCAAATAAAACTCTGACTTCTTTCCTTTCGGCGAAGAAACATGCTGCTCTGACTGCGCTGCAAGCTCTTTCGCATCTCCAAAATAATATTTTTCCCGCACACCTTTGGTATATACCGCAATTTCAGCTAAAAAACGTTCTCCGTACCGCTCGTATTTATTTTCGCCAACTCCCGTTACCTGCATCATTTCCTGCTTTTCCATCGGCACCCTGACACACATATCGACAAGTGTTTTGTCTGAAAATATAATATACGGAGGCAGACTTTCTTCCTTTGCTATCGTAGTCCGGAGTGCACGCAGACGCTCAAACAGCTCCAGTCCTTTGGAATTTAAAATATCTGACTTACGCATTCTTCCTGTGCCGGAACGATTCACAGCCGCCCGTCCGGCGTCTGCCTTCACTTTCTTCCAGATCACCCGGCGCTCTCCGGTACGCACCGCATTCGCATCCGGCGTTACTTTTAAAACCGCATATTTATCATTGGACATGGCAAGCAGCCCTTCGGACAGCATCAGATAAATGATCGTTTTGATCTCTGATTCCCTCATCTCCTTTAAGCTTCCATACGACTGGTACTGAAAAACTCCATATTCCCGCAGCTTTGCGCGGCTTTCACCTGCCAGCATGCCCGCGGTCACATTCATCCCATACCTCTGTCTGCATTCCAGAATACCGTCAATAATTTTTGCAGCCGCCTGCGTCACATCTGTTTCTTCATATTCTCTGGCACAATTCAGACAATTTTCACAACGGCCTGGTCCTGTTTCTCCAAAATAGCGCAGTATGTAATCCCGCAGACACCCTGGTGTCACGCAATAATATGTCATAGCCCGCAGCCGTTCCTCATCCCGTTCCCTGATCTGCTGCATCTCTTCCCATGTATTCTCCGGATTTGGTTCCTTATTTTCGATCAGATAGCGGTTAACCGCAACATCCTGCGTACTATACAGCAGAATGCATTCAGACCGCTCCCCGTCCCGTCCGGCTCTTCCGGCTTCCTGATAGTAATTTTCCATGCTCTGCGGCATATTGTAGTGAATCACGTAGCGGACATTTGACTTATCGATTCCCATGCCAAACGCATTGGTCGCCGCCATTACCGGACAGCGGTCATAAATAAAATCTTCCTGATTCTGCCTGCGCTCCTCACCGTCCAGACCGGCATGATACTTTGTAGCTGCAATCCCTGCCGCACACAGCCGTTCGCAGACCTGATCCACATTTTTTCTCGTCGCACAATAAATAATGCCGCTCTCCCCTGCATGCTCCTGCACATACTGCAGCAGATAACTTTCCTTTTTCCGGGGCGTTTCCACTGCAAAATACAGATTTTTCCGGTCAAAGCCTGTGACGAGTACCTGCGGTTTCGTAAGTCCCAGAACACATACAATATCTTCCCTGACTTTCTCTGTCGCAGTTGCTGTAAATGCGCTTAAGACCGGACGTCTCCCCAGGTAACGGATAAACTGCACAATCTTTAAATAACTTGGACGAAAATCCTGTCCCCACTGGGAAATACAATGAGCCTCATCCACCGTAAGCATGGAAATCTCTGCCATCTGCGCAAACTGCAGAAACTCATACGTTTCCAGCCGCTCCGGTGCGACGTAAAGAATTTTATATTGTCCGGCGGCCGCCAGCCGCAATGCTTTGGAAATCTGCGATTCGCTTAACGAACTATTGATATAGGCTGCATGAATGCCTGCCTGATTGAGTGCCTGTACCTGATCTTTCATCAGGGAAATTAACGGAGATATCACCAGCGTTATACCTGACAGCAGCAATGCGGGCACCTGATAACAGATGGATTTGCCTGCTCCTGTCGGCATAATGCCTAATACATCCCTGCCGCTTAAAATACTGTCAATCAGAATCTCCTGACCTTCCCGGAAAGCGGGATAGCCAAAGTATTTCTTTAGTATGTCATGTTTGTCCATAAATAATCATCCAGAGCTGCCTGATGCAGCCTGATCATCTCCTTTCTGAAATATGTGCGGCTTTAACCGGCCTGATTTAAAAAAATAACCGGAACTACCCTGCCCTCCGGGTATTCCAGCTATCCATTCATAGTCACCTGTACCGTCATAGTCACCGGAAGTACCGTCATCAAA
>CANTHI010000525.1 GCA_947653505.1 uncultured Eubacterium sp. | reverse complement strand
ACAAATGAAGAAAAAAGGCTCCCTTCTTTCAGTGAACTTTCCAGGTTCATCCGGTTTATTCTGACAGCTGCATTACTGCTCGTTGTGCTCTGCTTTATCTGGCGACTGTCATTTGACAGCCGGCAGGAAAATCAGACTCCAACCGTCGAAACGTCATCCCGTCTGGAAAAGACGCTGCGCATCAATGAACTGTCGACTTATCAGGTGACTTTTAACGGCGTAGCAACGGTCCGTGATGATGCGGGCAGTATTCTTTATTATGCGGCATATAATGCCAGAGTAAGCATCGGACTTGACATGGAAAAAATTACTGTTTCCATGAAGGATATGGATGCCGGCACTGAAAACAATAGCGGCAGAACGTCCGGCAAAAAACAGCTGATCGTAACGCTGCCTGCAGCCAAAATTACCGATATCGCCGTAGATCCGGGTTCTCTGGATTATATTTTTAAAGACAGCAGCGCCGATAACGAGCATGTCTCCATCACGGCCCTCCCAGCCTGTAAAGCAGACGCCGAGGCTGAGTGCATGTCTAATCAGATGATCTTTGAACTGGCGAAAGAAAACGCTGTCAATACAGTCCGTGCACTGACGCAGCCGTTTTTAGACCAGAATAAGGATTATTCGTTAGTAATTACCGGTGGTGAAGGGGGACTACAATGAATAAGCAAAAAATACATATGCAAAAAACGAATCTGGTATTTCGAAACAGACAAAAGCGAAATTGTATGGTTATTGTACGTGTAATGTTTCTAAGCCTGTTTCTTCTTTTCCTGGCTGGATGCGGCAAAACAGAGCAGGCTATGCAGATGCAGGACCAAAAAGCAGAACAACTGAATCTGGAGCAGCTGAAATCTGTCTGCGAGCTGGCAACGATGGAGTGCTATTACCACAATACTGCCAGGTCCAGCACAGATAGAAAAGTATTATTCTGGAATACGAGCAAAAAACTCTGGATGGAATATTCGGGCATAGTCAGAATCGGAATCGATATCAGCAGACTGGATCTGGACATTTCCGGTCAGACTGTCACGATCACCCTGCCAGAAGCGAAAATCATTAGCTGCAGAGTCGATGAAGATTCTCTGTCCAAAGATCATGTGTATACAGAACTGACCGGACTTGGTGCAAGCAGGGTAACAGCGCAGGATCAGACAGAGGCATTTGCCAACGCGCAGCAAAACATGCTGGAAGAAGTAGAAAAAGATACTTCTTTACTGCTTCAGGCACAGGACCGGGCAAAGACTTTACTCCTGAATTATGTAAAAAATATTGGAGATGCGATTGGGATGGAATATCATGTGCAATGGAAGACGTAAACTGCAGATGCGGTTGGGATGGAATATCATGCGCTATGAACGATATGGGTCGAAAATGCGATCAAAATGAATATCATGTGCAAGGAACGATATAGGTCTTGGATGCGATCAAAATGGAATATTATGTGTAACAAACGATACAGGCAGGAGATTCTGCAGTATCTGACCTAAAGTATAGCCGCCGCAGACGAATGCGGCGGCTATACTTTATAACACTTTTGGCACTTTCCGTTATCCAGCCGGTAACAGGATGGTTATTTAGAAAACGTTGTTCTTTTTCACCACTTCTTACTTCCGGAACTGGCTGTACGCCTTATGATTATTTAATCCGCCACGGTAAGCAGCCATTTCGCTTACTGTAACCAGCTGATATCCGGCGCTTTTCAGATACTTCATAATCGCATCTGCAGCCAGAGCGGTTGGATGATGCAGATCATGCATCAGTACAATTGCACCATCATACGCATGTTTCTGCACACTCTGAATCGTTGCGGATGTACTTCTCGTCTTCCAATCCAGTGTGTCAACCGACCACATAATGACCGGCATGCCCGCCGCAGCAAATGTTGTATTATTATAACTGCCATATGGCGGACGCAGCAGCCGGATCGTCACACCTGTCAGATCTTTTACTGCCTGGCTGGTCCGGCTGACTACCGACTGCACCTGCCCGCTGCTCAGATTTTTCAGATTACTGTGATTATATGTGTGATTCCCGATCTCACATCCCATTGATGCCGCGCGCCGCAGGCTGCCTGCGTAACTATTCACACTTGTACCTACTACAAAAAACGTCGCATGTCCGTCATATTTCGCAAGCGCATCCAGCACGATCGGCGTATATGCAGACGGTCCGTCGTCATACGTCAGAGCAATCATTTTTTTATCCTTGTCAATCGCCATCTGGCTCATGGACTGACTGTAACCGCTGCGGCCGCCATTTGCATCTTTTGCATATACTTTATATGTTTCAATCGTTCCGCCTGTGCGCTTACGGTCAGTAAAAGACGTTTTCGATCCGTTTACCGTACCCGCCGGTTCATAGCTGCCAGTCACTTTGTTTTTCCTCAGAATCTCATAGCCATCTGCTCCCGCTACCGGGCTCCAGTGCAGTACAAGATTTCTGGAACCGGATACATTGGAAATTTCGGTCAGTTTTACCTGCTCCAGAGAGCGGCCCGCTACTATTTTACTATCCGCGCGGCCTGCACGCCCTTTGGAAAAGACAGCCAGCTGATAATAGTATACTTTTCCCGGCACACGGCCCTGATGTTTATAGACCCGTTTGTCTTTTTTCGTTGCATATATGCGGTGAAATCCGCTGTCTTTTTTTGTACTGCACAACAAGACATATTCCTCAGCACCTTTCACCTTCTTCCAGCTAAGTTTTATCGTCCCGTCCGGTTTGGAGGCTGCTTTCAGAACCGGCTTTGAAAGCTTTGGCGCTTCAGGCTCCTTTTGATCATCCTTCTGGTCTGTCGAATCCGGATCTGACGGATGGTCCGGATCTTCTGACGGGTCTGTACCGGTACCATCTTCTGGCTGGCTGGAATCTGACGGATTTTCAGAACCATCCGTATTATCTGTATGATCCGTTTCACTTCCATTTCCCGGCTGCATGGAATCTGACGGATTTTCCGTATCAGAAGAAGCATCGGTTCCACTTTCCGTTCCTGGTCAGCTCGTCCTTGCCCTCCTGGATATCCTTTTTCCCATCGTTGATTT
>CANTHI010000524.1 GCA_947653505.1 uncultured Eubacterium sp. | reverse complement strand
CACCTTTAGCTGCTGGCGGAACGCCAGAGCGAATTAGGTGTCGCGCCCGTCCGGTACCACAGACTGGATGCAGAATACTTAGAACTTCCTGCATTCTGTAAAAGCCACAGGCAGACAGTTCACCGCCTCCCATCCGGCGTCCGCATAGCCAGAATATAACATTTTTATGCAAATTGTTAAACTCTTAAGTTCGCGCCTATGCGGTTCCCCCCGGGCCGTGAATAGTAACGTTTACACCAGAAAAAACTGGCTATTTTCCCATACTCATATTATAATAAAAGACAGTTCTAAAAAAGAAAAACAGGAGATATAAAAAATGACAAAACAGGAATTTCAAGAGCTACTCCGTCAGGGTGCAGTCATTCTGGATGGAGCGACTGGTACGAATCTGCAGAATGCCGGAATGCCGGCTTCGGTCTGTCCGGAGCAGTGGATTCTGGAACATCCGGATGTGATGCGCAGGCTGCAGCAGGCGTATGTGGCGGCCGGAACCCGGATTTTATATGCGCCGACGTTTACAGCAAACCGGATTAAGCTGGCAGAATATGGTTTGTCGGATCAGCTTGTGGATATGAATACCCGTCTGGTAAGCCTGGCGAAGGAAGCGGCAGCCGGGGAAGCATATGTAGCCGGAGATCTGACCATGACAGGGCAGCAGCTATACCCACTCGGAGAGATGCAGTTTGAGCAGCTGGTAAATATTTATAAGGAACAGGCAAACGTACTGTATGAAGCGGGTGTGGATCTGTTTGTAGTAGAGACGATGATGAGCCTGCAGGAGACAAGGGCCGCTGTTCTTGCCATTCAGGAGACGTGCGAGCTTCCGGTTATGGCGAGTCTGACGTTTGAGCCGGATGGCCGGACGCTGTTTGGCACCAGTCCGGAGACGGCTGTCGTCGTGCTGCAGGGACTTGGTGTGGATGCGGTTGGGCTCAACTGCTCGACAGGGCCACAGGAAATGATTGAAATTGTGGAAAAGATGTATGCATATGCCAATATTCCGGTTCTGGCCAAGCCAAACGCAGGTCTGCCGGAGCTGGAGAATGGCCGCACGGTCTTTCGGACAAGCCCGCAGGAGTTTGCGCAGGCAGGCAGAAAGCTCGTCGAAGCAGGCGCAGCGATTGTGGGAGGCTGCTGCGGGACGACGCCGGAGCATATCCGCGCGCTTGCAGACGCGGTCAGGGACTGCACATGTAAAAAGATCCGCGCGGAACACAGGCGGGTACTGGCTTCTGAGCGCAAAGTCGTGGAAATTCCGCTGGACGGGGCCTTTCAGGTAGTCGGAGAACGGATTAATCCGACCGGAAAGAAAAAGCTGCAGGCACAGCTGCGGGAAGGAAATCTGGAGCTGGTGCGTTCGATGGCGAGGGAGCAGGAAGAAAATGGCGCTTCGGTCCTGGATATCAATATGGGAATGAACGGGATTGACGAAAAACAGATGATGCTGGAGGCTGTCTATGAAGTGACGACAACCGTAGATTGTCCGCTCAGTATCGATTCCAGCTATATAGACGTGATCGAAGCCGCGCTGCGTATTTATCCGGGACGGGCGCTGATTAATTCCATCTCACTGGAGCAGGAAAAAATCAGGCGTCTGCTTCCGGTTGCAAAAAAATATGGGGCGATGTTTATCCTGCTGCCGTTATCGGACGCGGGGCTTCCGAAGACAGTGGAAGAAAAAAGGGATATTGTGCGCACGATTCTGGAGCGGGCGCTGCAGCTTGGATTTGTAAAAGAAGATATTGTGGTGGATGGTCTGGTCGCTACGGTCGGCGCTAATCCGCAGGCGGCAGTGGAATGCTTTGATACGATCCGGTACTGCAGCAGACAGCTTGGACTGGCAACGATCTGCGGGCTGTCCAACATTTCTTTTGGATTGCCAGAACGGGCGTTTGTAAATACAGCGTTTTTAACGATGGCGATTATGAACGGGCTGACGATGGCAATTGCGAATCCGTCACAGGATCTGCTGATGAATGCAGCGGCTGCTTCGGATCTGCTCCTGCATAAGACGGGCAGTGATCTTTCTTACATTCACCGCATGCAGTCTTACCAGCAGAAAACGGAACAGGAAAAAAAGGAGCAGGAAAAACGTCTGCGGCAGACAGCCGGTGCCGGTCCGGCAGCGGGCAGCAGTCCGGCAACGGACGGGAGTGTACGGACAGATGAGACAGATGCAAAGCGGCAGCAGGCAGAGCTCCGTTCCAATGCCGTATATCGTGCAGTTCTGCAGGGAGAAAAAAACAGTATCATCAATTACGCGCAACAGGAGCTGGCCCGCGGGCAAAAACCGGAGCAGATCATCAATGAATATTTAATTCCTGCCATCAATGAAGTGGGAGAGTTGTTTAACGAACAGAAATATTTCCTTCCACAGCTGATAGCCAGTGCAAACGCCATGAAAACGGCGATTGGGTATCTGGAACCGCAGATTCTTCGTACCGGTCAGGAGGAAGAAGCCTCGACCATCGTTGTTGCGACGGTGGAAGGTGATATTCATGATATTGGTAAAAATCTGGTTGTACTGATGCTGCGCAATTATGGATACCATGTGCTGGATCTTGGCAAAGATATTCCGGCAGAAGAGATCGTAGCCGCAGCGATCCGGGAGAATGCGGCGATCATCGGCCTGTCCGCACTGATGACGACGACGATGATGCGTATGCAGGAAGTCGTACAGATGGCGGCAGACAGGGGCTACAAAGGAAAAATTATCATCGGAGGCGCGGCGATTACAGAAAGCTTCGCGGAAGAAATCGGTGCAGACGGTTATTCCAAAGATGCGGCAGACTGTGTCAGACTGGTAAAAAGACTGCTGTCAGAACCGGTATCTGTTTTAGAATAGCAGGAGCAGCCCGGTATGCAGTAAAGAATCTGCTTAAATATCATAAAGATTGTGACTGTTATGAGGCAGAAGGCATATGATGAATATTACATTGACGGTATGATACGGATGACCAGATGAGGGAAGCGGCCCTGTTTCATTGTGACTTGCGCCCGTCCGGTACCACAGTGTAAATGCAGAATACTTAGAGATTCTTACATTCT
>CANTHI010000523.1 GCA_947653505.1 uncultured Eubacterium sp. | reverse complement strand
AGAAAGGGGCACACAATAGGATAAAAGAATATATAGTATGAGTCCTTTTTTTGATTCTTTCAGATAAATTGCCGCATTCATAATTGCAAATACAATTCCGATATAAATACTCATAACGCTCTGCCTCCCCTCCTAAATTCTTCAGTATCCTTCTCCGGATATTTTCTAAACACAATAGTTAATGTAGCCCTGCACCGCATTTTCTTTCGGAATGATTTTTGCCGGATTTCCAATCACAATGCTATGGTCTGGAATATCTGTATTTACATAAGCATTCGGAGCAATCAAAACATCATTTCCGATCCGGATATTTCCCACAATCACAGCATTGGTTCCAATCCATACTTTATTTCCAATCACAGGCGTTCCTTTTCGTACCCCTCTGTTTTCCTGTCCGATCGTTACTCCTGTCGCGATGTTGCAGTTTTGTCCGATTTTCACACGCGGATTTATAATCACCGGCCCGGTATGTCCGATATAAAATCCCCGGCCAATCGTTACTTCCGGAGGAATCTGGATCAGTGTTTTTCTGCTCATCACAAAGAGTCTCCATTTATAATACTGGTAAAGGATCCTGTGGCCTTTCTTACCCTGCGCTTTCCGAAACAGAATCATATATTTTAATTCCGGACTTCTTAAAAACCAGTCTTTTATCCTGGATCTTTTGTCCTTTCCCGTATACCGGAACAGATCCGCCTGTATTTCTTTCATCATATTCTCCACCCCGCACCTTCCATCGCCGCTGCCTCTCAGAATCTGTGATCGATACATTGTTCCACTACGCTCTGCCACATTTTCGCAACAGTTTCAATCTTACACCTTTCACGGATCAGCGCTGCATGCTGCCCCATCCGGCGCGCCCGTTTTTCATCGGATAACAGCTGCTCCATACAACTGGCAAGCATCTTTTCATTTCCAGTCTCTGTTAACAATCCATTTACGCCGTCTTCTATAACCATCGCGGGCCCGCCGCACGGACAGTCGGTCGAAATCACCGGCAAGCCTGCCGCCATAGCTTCCAGCAGGGCGTTCGGCATCCCCTCATAGTCCGAGGAAAGCACAAACATCTTTGCCGGACGTATTTTTTCCACCACATGTCTGGTTACTCCCGCCAGTATGACTTTATCTTTTAATCCATAGGCTTCTATTTTTTTCTGCAGGTTGTCATGTTCCGGCCCTTCTCCATATATGACCAGTCTGCATCCATCGTATTTTCTGCAGATCAGATGATATGCGTCAATCAGCAGGTCGTGCCTTTTCTGCTTTTCCAGCCGCCCGACTGCGACAATATTCCCCCGGTTTTCCCCTGTGTCTTTTCCATTTGCAATTTCCAGGAGTATGTCATCTGAAATGGGATTGATAATGATTTTATGGATGCCCCGTATCCAGCCTTTGAAATATTGCTGTGCGCCTTTCGTCTGGAATACACAGCCCGCAGCCCTGGGATACAGCATCCGCATACCTATATGCAGCCATCCGGAATGGTCATGCGCAGGATCATTCCGGACAGATATCAGTACCGGGATACCCGTTTTCCTGCCGACAGTCAAAGCAATCAGATTCGTAACGATTAAAAATGAAACGATGAGATCCGGCTTTGTTTCCCTGCACACCTTTTCCAGCCTTTTGATTCTGTGCATCTGTCTGGCGAATCTGTTTTTTGTTGTCTCATCTGATGTCACAATTTCCCTTACATTCCCTGACAGTTCATATGCGTCTGGTCTGCTTTGAAACTGCGTGACAAAAACCACCTGATATTTCAGAAAATCCTGAAAGTAATTGGCCAGTGTCGTCATGACACGCTGTGCCCCGCCCCGGTTTCTATGGTCAATATAAAATAATATGGTTTTCATTTTCTGCATTTATCCTCTACCCGGCTTCAATATCCTTCCATATCTGCATCAGCACCTGATCCGCCCTGTATTTTTCCGCCTCGTTTAAAGAGTTTTTTTTCTGCGTCAGCAATTGATCCCGGTTCTCATACCAGTTATAAATTTTATCTGCATATGCCTGTATATTCCCATCCCCGCGGATCAGATATCCGTTACAGCCATTTTTTATAATCCCCTTAAAGTTTTCCCTTTCGCTGGCTAATACCGGCAGTCCCGCGGCCATCGCGTCCATAAATGTTCCCGGAAAGCCCTCCGTCAGCCATTTCGTAGGAAACAGCAGAGCGTCGTATTTTTTTAAGATACCTGTCGCCATACCAGTGTCCAGGATTCCGCCGTATTTCACATCATCTGCGCCGCCGCAGAGTAATCTGCAAAACTCTTTTTCGTAATCCGGATCTACCGGTCCGAATATATCCAGTCTGGCTACTGATTTTCCATAGCTGCTGTTCACAAACCGCACAACCGAGACTGCCGTATCGATGCCTTTCCACCGGTCGATTCTGGAAAAGGTGCATAAGCGCAGGGGACGCTTTGTACCCTGACCGCAGGAACTGTCGGAAAAGACTTCCCGCAGTTCTGCTTCGGTTACTATGTTCAGATGTTTAAAGTTCGAAAGCCGGACCGCCTGAAATAGTCCCAGCTGCTGGTAACGCCTGACCATGTCGTCTGACTCTGCATATATCTTTTTTATGCTCTTTTCCCATCGCAGCCGGTATCTCTTTTTTTGTATATACTGGTCACGGACGCCGCCAATCACGACTTCATAAAAATTCCTTTTATAATAAATATTTGCGGCCAGCAGCATGGGCAGTATTTTAAAATAACCCGGAGAAGCCAGAATAATGATCACATCGCTGGAATCCCGCAGCAGATGAACCAGCTGCCGGATCCCCGCAAAGGCATTTTTTTTTAGCACCTGTACGTCCGCCCGGTTTACGAATCCATACCGTTTTTCCAGCGCCTGGTATAATTCATTTGTTTTCGTTGTCTGACCGCCAATCCTGCTGCCAAAATTTCCAATCATTCCTATTGTCTTCATATACACGCCCCGTCTGCTATGTATTTGTGTTTCCGTCCAGTCTGCGCAGATTCAGGCGCTGGTCTGTCATTTCCATTTAGCCAAAGAGGGCCGCCATTTATTCCTACTCCACCTATCC
>CANTHI010000522.1 GCA_947653505.1 uncultured Eubacterium sp. | reverse complement strand
ACCGCTGATTGCAAAACAGGAGCCGGATGAAAAATCAATAATCCGTTGTGCAATGTCTACATCCAGTCCTTCGACGTTTAAAATAACCGGACGGTTCATCAGCAGTGTTTCCGTAATCTCTCTGGCGTCTTCAAAGGCGGTCGGTTTGATGACGCATACCTCCAGTCCGGAGGAAGTGGTTTTTTTGGATGATGGCCGCATGGGCGTTACTTTATTCGTTGATTTTGCGCTTACGCGTTCCCGGTTCCGGTTGATATCAATGGGCTGGTTTGCGCTGCTGCCAGTGCTTTTATAGCCGGAGTCTTCAGGCTCTTTTGTCTGGCTTCTGCGGCGTTTTGGAACGACCTCCTCTTCCTCTTCATCATCATAATAATCATCATAGTAATCTTCATCATCATCCGGATTCATATGCATTACATTTAAAAGGGAATCTACTAAACTCATATACCTCTCCTATCTTTTTACTGAATGAAGCAGGAAAACAAACTGTTACCTATTCACAAACCGTTTCCGGGACGGACGTTATTTCTTGCTATAATCCCGTTCTCCGAAAATCCCGGTTCCTACACGCACCATCGTAGCGCCTTCTTCAATGGCAACGGCATAATCACCAGTCATACCAATGGAAAGTGCATGCATGTTTATATTATCTATGTTTTTCCGCTGAATGTCAACAGCTAATTTCTTTATTTCCTGAAAATATCTGCGGTTATCTTCTGCATGTTCCACATACGGGGCGACTGCCATCAGACCTTCCACCCGTATATTATCCAGATGTGCCACCTCTTCTGCCAGCAGCAGGACATCCGCTTTGGAAACGCCAAATTTCGTCTGCTCCTGAGCGATATTTACCTCAAGCAGAACGGGCATCACAAGCCTGTGTTTTTTAGCCTGAATGTTGATCTCTTCAGCAAGACGGTACGAATCCACCGAATGAATCATACAGACCTTGTCAATGATATATTTTACTTTGTTCCGCTGCAGATGACCGATCATGTGCCAGCGGATATCCTGTGGCAGCCTGTCATATTTTTCGCAGATCTCCTGTACTTTATTTTCGCCAAAATCACGGATGCCTGTCTCATAGACTTCCTGCAGCATTTCCACAGGCTTTGTCTTGCTGACAGCAATCAGCGTCACTTCTGAGCGGTTTCTGGCGCTTTTGTCACATGCAGCCTGTATTGTATTTTCTACATTTATCAAATTTTCTTTTAACATATGAATGCTCCTGTCAGATTTTTTATGCGTTAATTTGTAGTAATCATCTGTCCATCCACAACTGCGCTTCCGTCCAGTGCAATATGGTCATACTGCATAATTCCATATGGCATGCCAGCTTCTACGATGGTATAATTGTCGTTGCTAAACAGCACATGGATCTGTCTGAATACCGCATAGCCCCGGTTGATATTATAAACACCTTTTAATTTTGCGGTGTTTTTGATCTCATAGCGGTCGGTGGAATTGGTCCGTGCAATCCGGTCTCCTCTTTTTATTTTTTCATCTGAGATATAGGCGGTCCAGTTTTCTTCGTTCGTATCGTCCATGCCTTCTTCGTCCGGATGTTTATCTACGTAATACGCAGTCACTGGTACAAATTCCGCTTCTGTATAAGTACCGTTATCCTGCCGGTGCTCTGCCAAAAGGCCGGTCTGATTCGAAGCGCCGTTGCCGGTAGTCAGATAACTGTACGGTACGAGTTCGAATGTCTTTGACGTAATCGAGCTGTTTGGAATCTTTAACCCTGTCTGCTGATCCAGCAGAATATTAATGTCAATATAGCGTTCATTGGCATAACGGATCATACTGTTGCGCAGATTCAGAATCAGATAATCCTGACCGTTTTTCCGCTCGATCGTATAAGTGGCCCAGGCGGTAGTCTGGTCTTCCTTAAAACGGATCTGTGTAGTGTCCCCGTCCTGCAGTTCATTTTTCATGGCAGTGTCCAGACGGACAATAATCTGCCAGTTTTCATCGGTAATCAGCTTATACACAGGCTGTCCGCTCTGTACGCTGCCTTCTGTTTTTAAACTGACCTTGTTGTGGGCAGATTCGTCGAACATTTCTTCAGTCAGATCGTTGACTGTCAGATTTTCCATACCGTCTGTATAATAAGCCACGATTCCAGGCTCCTGTGCGCGGTACAGATGAAACGTCTGATTGTCTCTGGCAAATTCAGTATATTCTGAGATCGCGTTCAGGGCGCCCAGGTTCAGGGCTTCCATCAGCTGGCCGCTCAGATCCGATTTGAAATTGTAGGTAGTATAATATGAGCTGTCCTGATATCCTTTCGCGTAATCACGGATCACGCCCAGAATACCGCCCATATTTTCTTTGGTCAGCGCCGCGCTGGAAGCAGCCTGTTCGTTCAGACGCTTCGATACATCGCCATTTTCATCTACCGAACACAAAAGAGTTCCTTTGGAAGCTTTTGTATGATCTTTTAAATAATAATCCAGGCTTCCGCTCTGTTCCGCGGAAACGACAGTTTCCTTCCGCAAAATCAGACCGGTATAAGAAGTGTTGACCTCAATGGTGCCTTTTTCCACTTCATAGCCCTTGATATGTACAGCGGTAAGATAGCTGTAAATATTGTATGCCATATAAAATGCGATAAACAAAAATACAATGACACCAATATTCAGATGCATCCCGCCAGGAAACCGGATAACGTTTCTTCTTCTCTTCTTTCTTCCTGCCAATAACCTGATCCTGTTCTTTCTACTGTTTTCGTTTTATATCCAAAATTTTCATGCATGAACCACAGCAAAATGTCCATACTAACAAAAAAGGAGGTAACTGTTATGAATTCTAAATTTTTAGATTATACGCTTCTTACTCTTGTTATCATTGGCGCGATTAACTGGGGCCTGATTGGATTTTTCAGGTTTGATCTGGTAGCATTTCTTTTTGGAAATATGTCATGGCTTTCGAGAATCGTATATGCATTTGTAGGAATCGGAGGATTATACCTGCTCAGCGTATATGGACGCATCCGTTCTATGGATCAGGCATAAATAAAATCCGGAAACTGGAAAGCCTGTACTGTAAC
>CANTHI010000521.1 GCA_947653505.1 uncultured Eubacterium sp. | reverse complement strand
CTACAACACATGGAGCCATGCATAACCCATAGACCGGCAGCAGCTTCCACTTTCTGTCAGATATGATCAGCGGAAGAAGCTGCATCGTCAGCGCTGCCGGAATCAGAAAAGCACTGCTTCTGCATATGCCTAATCCAAATACAACCGTAAGAAATAACGCTTTCCTTCCTGCCTTCGCGTCACTGTCTTCTGACAATACTGCCATATCGTAAAACAGCAGCGGCAGCACCACAGCCGCAAGCATGGATTTTGATTCTGCTGTTCTTAAAAACAAAAATCCTGACCATGTGTATGGAGAATAAGAAAACAGATTCACAAACAGAGATACCACCAGGGCTGTCTGCGATTTTCTCCTATCCCCTGCGAACAGCAGCAGCGCTGACTGATACACAAGAAAGACAGAAAACACGATTTCCATCACCGCAAGCACATGATGCACATAAATCAGCGGATGCATATGAAAGATTCTGCAGATTACAGCCGAATGCATTTCATAAGCGGCAAATAAATTCTGGCTGTCAAAATATCCGGATGCCCTGCCCGAAAACGGTTCGTACTGCCGGATTGTATCTGTATACAATGCCGTAGATATCTGCCCGATATACTGCCCGGTATCTGCCATGCTCCCATATACCATATTAAAAAACTGTATCATCACCGGGACAGCTGCCACAAATCCTGCGCATACGATCTCTGCACGATCCGGCCGGCTGACAGGCATGACGATCGGAGCTGTGCGGATCAGAAAACAGGCAAAGCCAGCCAGGACTATCACATAAACATATGCTGTCAGTGACAGCGGCGCTCCCAGCAAATGTGCCGGCAGCTCCACGATCTGAAACAGCACCATGCAAAGCTCATACCCTGTCAGCGGCCACAACATGGCAGGACAGGACAGCTTCCAGCTTTTACACAACAGAAATCCATAAAAACCGTATAAAATCCATAAAAAAATAAGTAAAAAAATCATATGCAGCAAATCAGACATCCCATATCCTTTCCCACCACCGATATCGCAGATACAAGCCTTAGGAGCTTTCCTTACGGAATCTGTCCGTCAGAAGCATCCTCCGGTGCAAAAATACGTTCATAATCATACCGGCTGTAAAACCTGTAACACTTTTGCAGATACGTTTCATAATTATCCACTGTCAGTCTCCCCTTTCCTGCCTTCATAAAGGACAGCATCTGGGAATTGATATCTTCGTGATAATGCGTCGCATCCCTGTAAAGGTCCAGATTTGTTGTCAGATCAAACTGATCGTTCCAGGAATACAGCCTCACATTTTCAAAGGCAAGCAGCGTTTCGATCGCAATTTTTTCAATCTCATAGTTTTTATAAAATCCACCATTCAAAATCTCGCTGTGATACCATAAAATGCTGTATGGCGGAAAAAAATAATAAAATTCGCACTGCGGATTTTCCCGGATCACACTGGTAACATTCTGGCTCAGATTTTCTGCGATCCTTAACCGGTCTTCTTCTGTTAATTTGTTTTTCTGGATTTTACCCCCCCCCTTTCTTTCCGGGTAGTATTGCAGGATATGGTCTTTGCCAAAAACCGCAGACTGCATCCAGTTACTGTAGGCGTCAAAGCTTTTCATCGCATATCCGCCTGCTGTCAGAATACACGTCTGCACAGTTTCCTGAAAAAAAACATCTTTATTAAACAGATATCTGACATCATCAAAAAAATTATCATTCACCAGATAATCCGGATATACGATATCCTCCCTCTTTTCATCCTTATCTGCATTGATCAGCTGCAGGTCCAGTCCCCGGACTACGATTTTTATCCCGTTTCCAGATTCCGTAAACGCTTTTCTTAAATTATCATTGACTTCCTTATATCTTCCTCCGGCATATGGAACCTTTATGGCATGCACTCCAAACAGCCGGTCCAGCTCTGATGTCTTAAAATTTTCTGTCATGCTCGTACCCGTAATCACTGCATCATAATCAAAATGCCTCGTAATCCCGTCATTCAGATACCGTTCACCGCTTCTTAGCTGGTAGGCAAATCCCGAAAGCGGCTTATGATAATGAAAAAAAGGATCCACATAAATCGTCAGCAGGCCAATCCCGCTTAGCAACACGGCTGTCAGCCCAAAAAATGCTTTGCAAAACGTCTTAGCTTCCATACTTTTCCCTCAAAAATTAAAATACAAAAACGTCGATACTTCCGATAAAGACAGAAAAGACCAGACAAATAAAATAACTGTGACGCACACCTGTTTCCAATGAAACACGATCTGTTTTTTCTGGCAGTTTCCCGTATTTAAAATGATAAACATTGTAAAAAGAATCATCCCGCGCATCATACCGCCATTTACAGAAGCTGAAGCAGAAACAATTCTTCCCGCTACAGGAATCTTTTTCAGTATCCCATACAGCCAGTTTATTTCAGTCAAAAGAAACTGGCCGGCAAACTCTTCCGACAAAGACAGCGTCCGCATATGGACGCTCTTCCAGATCATACGCAGTCCCTGCATCATATCATCTGCCCGGAAAATCGCCCATGTATAATTGATAAAGACAAACGTAAGGATCCATTGCGCGGCAGCATGCAGCTTCTCCCACTGCTTTTTCATCAGCCTGCTGCATACGTTAAACAGTCCATGCAGCGCTCCCCACAGGATAAACGTCCAGTTCGCGCCATGCCATAATCCGCTGACCAGAAATACAATCATAATGTTTATACAGGTACGTCCTTTTCCGTTCCTGCTGCCTCCCAGCGGAACATAGACATACTGCCTTAAAAACCGCGTTAATGTCATATGCCATCGTTCCCAAAATTCGATAATCGAAAAAGACTGATAAGGCGAATCAAAATTAACCGGCAGTATTATGTTAAACATTCGTGCCGCACCGGACGCCATGTCACAATACCCGCTAAAGTCAAAATAAATCTGTATCGTGTAAGAGAGGATCGTAATCCCGGCTTCCAGCGAAGAAATCTCCGAAAGATGTCCGTAACCATATGAAACAGCCCTGCCAAAGGTATCAATGAGTGAAAGTCTCAGCAACTCGGTATCAATGAGCGAGAGTTTGAGT
>CANTHI010000520.1 GCA_947653505.1 uncultured Eubacterium sp. | reverse complement strand
AGATTTTGCCGTCTATCCGGATGCATTTGACCGGATGTACATAGACGGAAGCTGGAGCGGACACACACGCAAAGCCTATTATCTGAAATGGACAGGAAATGAATTTGAAGAATATACAGCGAAAGAGATTTCCATAGGTGAACTGAAGAAATATGGCAGCTCAGAAGATATCTTAAATCAGATCAAAGAATCAGGCTATGATGTCAGCTCTATCTATTTAAGGAGCAACGGCATGATAAATATCAATGCAGTTCAAACATTTGATTCGGGCAGGATTTATGAAAATGTCACATTGAAAATAAAAGACGGCGAGGTGTGCGTGGTCAGTACAAACCCGGCCGGAAGCAATTTAGACGCACGCGATATACTGCAGGTATCTTCTTATGGCGGGATATACAAAGAGTCCGGGTTCCATGTGCAAAAAGAAGAAAACAAAAACCGGACAGCTACAATTTCAGCGATATGCTGTATATGGAAAAACACTGGCTTTTAACGGCACAAATTTTAACGTTATTTTTCACGGGTCAGGAACGCGCAGGGTCTGCCCCACCGGGCACCAGCTGCGCGTTCCGTGAGAACATGATTCAGGAATGAGGGGCGATTTTGCGAAGCAAACTTTCCATATCGCCCCGAATTGTTGCTATGAGCGGCCCCCTGGGCCATGAATAGTAACATTTTAATGGAAATAAACATATGAAGATATCATCCGGTACTTTACACACAAGTCTCAATTTAGTATAATAGAAAAAAACACACTGCCGGATTCAAAGGCGGTTTCATCCGGTTATGATTTTGACAGCGTTCCGAAAGGGGAGAATCGATATGAGTACATTTATTACAGCAGAAATAGGTATTAACCATAATGGAGATCCAGAGCTTGCAAAAAAGCTGATTGACACAGCAGTCATTGCCGGATGCGATGCGGTGAAGTTCCGCAAACGGACAATTGAGGAATCATATACGAAAGAATATCTGGATGAGATGGAGGATTCACCGTGGGGGCATACGAGACGTGCGAAGGTGGAGGGACTGGAGTTTGGACAGGAGCAGTTCGATATGATCGACGCTTACTGTAAGAAAAAATCCATCGAATGGTATGCCTCGGCGTATGATATTAAATCCCAGCTTTTTCTGCGCCAGTATAATCATAAATATAATAAAATCGCATCTGCCATGCTGACAAATGATCCGTTACTGGAGACGGTTGCAGAAGAAGGGCGTTATACGTTTGTGGCTACAGGTATGAGTACTTTTGAAGAAATCGACCACGCGGTGGAGATTTTTAGAAAGCATGACTGTCCGTTTGAGCTGATGCACTGTATCAGTACCTATCCAATGGTGAGTCTGGACGCGAATTTAAGAATGATCTATACGCTCAGGGACCGGTACCACTGCAAGGTCGGCTACAGCGGACATGAGATCGGCACACTGGTCAGCACCTGTGCGGTTGCGATGGGCGCGACTTCTGTGGAACGTCATATTACCCTGAATAAGACGCTGTACGGAGCTGAGCAGAAGGCAAGTGTGGATCCGGTGGAGCTTTGGAAGTTAGTCAAGGACATCCGCGAGACGGAGCAGATTATGGGAACCGGCGAGAAAGTATTTTCCGAAGCTGAGCTGAAATTAAGAAAAAAATGCAGAGGCTGACAAAAAACGACAAAGCTGTACAGGCAGACTGTATGGCTTTGTTTTGGCGTACACAGTCTGACAATATGCAGGGAGGAAGAAGTGGCAAGACGTGATAAAATCAACTATTATCTGGATCTTGCAGATGTGGTGTCCAAACGGTGCACCTGTCTGCGCAGACATTATGGAGCGGTAATTGTAAAAAATGATGAGGTAATTGCGACCGGTTATGCGGGCGCGCCAAGGGGCAGGAAAAACTGCACGGATCTGGGATACTGTATCCGTAAAAGGATGCATATCCCAAGAGGGGAGCGCTATGAACTGTGCCGCAGTGTACATGCGGAGGCAAACGCGATTATTAGTGCGGAACGGGAAAAGATGATCGGGGCGCAGATGTATCTGTCCGGACGCGAGGCGGATACCGGAGCGTATATTAAAAATTCAAACAGCTGTTCGATGTGCAAACGGCTCATTATTAATGCCGGCATCTGCAAAGTATATATCCGGGATTCCGACGAAGCGTACCGGGAGATTGATGTGGAAGACTGGATTGTGAATGACGAATCGCTGGACGGGACGTTTGGATATTAAAACGTACTCATATCCGAAAACAAAACGGCATACAATAGTATCAATATTACAAATGCTGTCTGAAACAGCCACATGAGCGGTGGATACCGCCGGATGCGGCTGTTTTGGATACTGCCGGAGTGTTATGAAAAAACGGGGAATTTTCTCCAGTGAATGGAAAGAAAACGTCGTAAGGGCATTTGACCTCCCGCCGGATCTGGCTTATGGAAGCGTGCTTTTGTCGGTCACAGGCCAGAATGAGCTTCTGATCGAAAATTACCGCGGGATTCTGGAATATAAAGACGAGCATATCCGGATACAGGCGAAGGACTGCCGGATCCTGGTCGTCGGAAAACGGCTTCAGATCGAATATTACACCAACGAAGAAATGAAGATCAAAGGTCTGATTGAACAGATTATTTATGAAAACTGAGGTGTATTATGCTGTTGCGTCTGATCAAATATTTTCGCGGCTATGTAGAGGTAGCGTTGTGGGGCTATGCACCGGAACGGTTTTTGAATCTGTGCAGCAACCACAATATCCTGATCTGGGATCTGCGTCAGGAAGGGGAGGTTTATTATTTTCATATATCCGTAGACGGTTTCCGCAGCTTAAAACCGCTGCTGCGTAAATCCGGAACACGTGTAAAAATCAGCCGGAAAAACGGGATTCCGTTTTTTTTCTTCCGGTACCGGAGACGGAAAATATTGTTTTTTAGTATTTTCGCATGTATGCTGATCCTGTATACGCTTTCCCGCTTTATCTGGAAGATTCAGATCAATGGCAATGACAGTGTTACGGATGACAGTCTGTTTTTTTCTTCCAGAAACTGCAGCAGACTGTCATCCGTAACACTGTCATTGC
>CANTHI010000519.1 GCA_947653505.1 uncultured Eubacterium sp. | reverse complement strand
CAGGATTTTCCGGATGTATGTATTTCATAATAAACAGAAAAACCTTTATTTCCCAGTATTGTAAATCCTGGCAGAATATTTTCAAAAAAACTGCTTGACTTTTAAATCTTACTAATGTAAGATTTAAATAAATTCTTACATTAGTAAGATTTGTTGGAGTGACATTGTGATTAAGGAAGCTGAGAAAAAGCAGTAAGAGGAAACATCTCCATACAGAGAATCATGGAGGCTGAAAAAGAAAACAGTCAAAGGAAATATCACCATACGGAGGATCATGATGAGTGTAAAAAGAAGGCGCGAAAAAAGAAAGAAAACAAAAATCCCCAAAAAAATCACAAAGAAAAGGAACCATAACGTATTAAGGATACTGATCCTGATTCTGGGCATCAGTATTCTGCTCTTAAGCGCAGTGATCATCCGCGCGTTAAAATATTCAGAAAAAACCGGTCAGAAGACAACACCGGAAAAAGTTCTGCTTCAATATATGCAGCATATTCAGGAACAAAATTATACCGCTATGTATCAGATGATTGACGCAGAAGCTTCCGGTCAGATTCGTGAAGAGGATTTTGTAAAACGTAATTCTGCTATTTATGAAGGTATGGGAGTGCAGGACATAACAGTTACCGTCCTTTCGCATGACGAGGAGGCTGATACGGTGCAGTATCAGATGTCATTTGACACAGCTGCCGGATCGATCCGGTTTGAAAATGAAGCATTTTTTCTAAAAACAGAAGACCGCTGGAAACTGGTATGGACGGATTCCCTGATTTATCCGCAGCTGTGTGAAACAGACCGGATCCGGGTGTCTGTGACGCAGGCAAAACGGGGAGAAATACTGGACAGAAACGGGCGGGTTCTTGCCGGAAAAGGACTGGCATCTTCGGTAGGAATTGTGCCTGGAAAATTAGAAAACCGGGAGCATTCCATACAGCTGGCGGCAGATTTACTGGAAATGAAGCCGGAGGAAATCGAAAAGAAGCTGGCAGCAAAATGGGTAAAAGAAGATTCTTTTGTTCCGGTAAAGACATTGAAAAAAGTACAGGAAATTGAACAGCTGTCGTTACAGCCGGATGCGGAAATGTCCAAAGAGCAGCAAAGGCAGCAGAAGCTGCTGGAGATACCGGGGATTCTGATTTCTGATACGGAAGTAAGGTCGTATCCGCTAAAAGATGCAGCAGCGCATCTGGTTGGTTATGTACAAAATGTGACAGCGGAAGATCTGGAAAAACATGCCACAGAAGGTTATACGGCAAACAGCGTGATTGGAAGAAGCGGGGCAGAGGGATTGTTTGAACGTGAGTTAAAAGGACAGAATGGCTGCAGGATCTACATTGTGGATGCAGACGGAAAAGAGAAAGAGGAGATTGCCTGCCGCAGGGCAGAAAACGGGAAAAATATAAAGCTGACGATAGATGCACAGCTGCAAAAGATATTATATGAACAGTTTCAGCAGGATCAGAGCTGTTCTGTAGCGATGAATCCGTATACAGGGGAAGTGCTGGCGCTGGTCAGTACACCGTCTTATGATAATAATGATTTTATTCTGGGGTTGTCTGCGGAAAAATGGGCGAAGCTGAACGAAGACGAAAGGAAGCCAATGTATAACCGGTTCCGGCAGGTATGGTGTCCGGGTTCGTCATTGAAACCGGTTACTGCCGCCATTGGTCTGGAATCGGGAGCTGTGAATCCGCAGGAAGATTACGGGAACGAAGGGCTCAGCTGGCAGAAGGACGCTTCCTGGGGATCTTATTATATAACAACACTTCATGATTACCATCCGGTCGTGCTGGAAAATGCTCTGATTTATTCGGATAACATTTATTTTGCAAAGGCTGCATTAAAAATCGGGGCAAAAGAAATGAAAAAATCACTGCTGCATCTGGGGTTCCAGGAACAGCTGCCGTTTGAAATCGTGATGGCCCGGTCACAATTTTCGAATACCGGTCAGATTGAGACAGAAATACAGCTGGCAGACAGTGGATACGGACAGGGACAGATCTTAGTCAATCCATTACATCTGGCATGTATTTACACCGCTTTCTGTAATGAAGGAAATATAAAAAAACCATATCTGATCTGTGATCAGCAGACAGAACCAGAGGACTGGATTCCCCATGCTTTTTCGCCAGATCATGCAAAACTCGTATTGGAAGGGCTGATCAAAGTAGTAAATGATCCACATGGCACCGGATATGCAGCGCACCGAAAAGATATTCTGCTGGCCGGAAAGACCGGCACGGCAGAAATTAAGGCATCCAAAGGAGATACTTCCGGTACGGAGCTTGGATGGTTTGCTGTTTTTACAGCAGAACAAACCGTGAAAGATCCGATTCTGCTTGTCAGCATGACTGAGGATGTAAAAGGAAGAGGAGGAAGCGGCTATGTAGTTGAAAAAAGCAGACAGGTTCTGGAAAGCTGGTCAGAGTTTTAGCTCTGACAGGATGGATTTGGTAATCCCGGCCGCCCTGCTTCCGGTGGCATTTGTTTCGCTCTGGATATGGGTGGCAAAAAAGCAGGTATTATGATCCGTTTCAAGGAATCCGGTAAACCAGCCATTTACATCTTTCCCGTCTACACGTCCGGTTCCGGTCTTGCCGTAAAAGCTTCTGTCTGCGGACGAAAATAAACAGATGGAAGCTTTCACTGCCTGGATATTTTCCGGATGAAAATCAAAGTTGTTTTGATACAAATCCACAAGAAGCTCTACCTGCTCGACCGGAGAAATCTTTAGAGAAGACTGCAGCCAGTAAGCAGAATCGCCGGAACGGATACATTCGTTTCCATAACCGGTTTTATGGAGATAGCTTTGAATCGTGGATAAGCCAAGCTGCATGTCCATCTTCCGAAAATACCAGTTGACAGACGACTGCATCGCGGAATACAGATCCTGATCCTTATTCCAGGACTCATATGGATAGTCTGTTCCATCCCATGCAAGGAACGAATGGTCCGGGGTAATAAGACCTTCTTCCAGAGCAAACAGCGCGTCGTAGATTTTATAGGAAGAATTTGGAGAAGAAAGCTAGAATTTACTAGTAGGAAATAATAATATGAATAATAAT
>CANTHI010000518.1 GCA_947653505.1 uncultured Eubacterium sp. | reverse complement strand
TTTGCAAATATAGATCCAAAATATCTGGACTACTGCAAAAATTTCGATCCGGATAACAGCCGCACCCTTCCTTATTTTTTTGGAACGGTCGGTATTTTGTACAATAAGACAATGGTAGATCCGGCGGAAACAGACAGCTGGAATGTGCTCTGGAATAAAAAATACTCCGGACAGATCATTATGGAAAACAGCGTGCGGGATACTTATATGGTTGCGGAAAAGCTGCTGGGCGCATCCTGCAACACGACAGACCGCACGATACTGGACCGTTCGCTGGATCTGCTGCTGGAGCAAAAGCCGCTTGTCTATTCCTATCTGAGCGATGAGACGGCAGACTGGATGGCGGCGGGCAATGCCGCACTGGCCGAGGTCTATTCCGGAGAAGCGGCTTATGCCGAAAGTCTGAATGAAGATCTGGCCTTTACCGTACCAAAAGAAGGATCCAATATGTGGGTAGACGCCTGGTTTATTCCAAAAACATGCCGGAATAAAAAAAATGCGGAGCTGTTTTTAAATTACCTGTGTCGCGCAGACGTCGCGATGACAAATTTTGACTATGTATATTATGCGACGCCCAATAAAGCCGTATTTGACCAGCTGGATCAGGAGACGCAGCAGGATGAAACGATATTTCCGCCAGAAGAAATACTCGATAACTGTGAGTTTTTCCAGCCGTTGGATGAGATTACGACAAATTATTATACGGAATTGTGGGAGGCGCTGAAAGCTTATTAAGGAACTGTATGTAAATACGCAATAAGCTTTCAGGCAGTGACAAAGCGGATGGTAGATTCTCTTGCGATAATGCGGGATTCCAGCTCATACATGCATGGCTCTGTGCCATTGCTGATCTGGTCCAGAAGAACTTCTACTGATTTTTTTCCAATCTCATCCAAAGGCTGCGCCAGAGCGGTGAGTTTGGGACTGATTTCCTTAGCCAGCAGGGAATTATCAAAACCGGCAATTGCGATATCCTGTGGAACGGCATAACCTAATTCGCGAAAAGCGGTGATGGCTTCACAGGCGGTAATGTCATCGTTTGCCAGATATGCTTCACAATGCAGGCCGGAATCTGTGGCATATTGTTTTACCAGCTGATACACGAGGCTGGCGTTCATATTTTTCGGCGCCGGACACTCGATGATATCTGTCAGACGAACCTGGTTGTCAGACAAATACTGCTGGAATCCGGCGTATTTGAGGGCAGAGGTGGATTCTCTGGTAGGGCCGATATATCCGATTTTCTGAAAACCCATATTCAGAAAATGCCGTGCGATCTGCTGGCCGCCATTGTAATGGGAGATATATACGCTGCTAAATCCTTCCATCCGTTTGGTAATCATGACGACAGGAACCTGCAGACGCTGATAGACCTGCAGGCTCTTTGTAGTCGAAACCGGAACGGCAATGATACCGTCTACTTTTCGCTGGCGCAGCTGGGCGAGTATATTTTTTTCTTTGTCCAGACTGCGGTGCGTGTTACAGATAAGAATACTATATCCTTCATAAAATGCCTGATTTTCTATCGATTCTATAATTTCACTGAAAAAAGGGTAGGCAATTTCAGGAACCAGCAGGCCAATGATGTTCGTACGGTTGCCAGCCAGACTCTGGGCGATGAGATTGGGCTCGTAATCCAGCTCTTTCACCCAGTGAAGTACTTTCTGCCGTGTCTCCGGCCTGACAGAAGGGTGGTTGGAAAGGACTCTGGAAACTGTGACCCTGGAAACGCCCGCTTTGTCAGCAATATCCTGCATACTGACCACGGCAATCCCTCCTTTCTTCATTTACGGAATTTTGTGGTACGGATGGAATAAAATGAATCTGTTTTGCATAAAAATATTTTATTCCAGACACGCATGAATGTCAAGAATGAAAAGAGACATCGATAGTGTAACTTTGCCGGGGAGTTACTATTATCGCCCCTCACTCCTGAATCTGTTTTTTAACTACGAAAATTATCAGCTTTTGCTGTAATGCCGTAAAACCTCGTCCACAGCGTCCGGCCCGCAGCTGATTACAAATCTGATTTCATGTATATGGATGTACGCATAGGACTATCGTTATAGCAATCTATAGTATAAAATCCAAATTGTTTATAAATATGAATGGCATTTTCTAAAAAGGGAAGAGTATCTAACAGCATATAAGAATAACCAATTTCTTTTGCGTCGGTTATGATTTTTTGTACAAGTAGTCTGCCAATATTTTTTCCTCTAAATGCTGGTCTTACATAAAGACGTTTCATTTCACAGTTCTTTTTATCTATATTTTTCAATCCAATACAGCCTGCGGCTTCTCCGTTATAATAAGCCAGATACAATCTTCCAGATGGCATACCATATTTTTCTTCTAAATGATGGATTTCTTTTTCAAAGTGCTGAATATCAAGATAATTTTGAAATGAACGATCATGACTCATTAACATATTTGTATATTCTAAAAATAGCGCATGTATTTCTTGTGTATGGGCATAGGCTAAAACAATTTCGGTATTCATAACAGTTGCTCCTAAAGTCAGATTTATTTTCTTCATTTTTATTTTCTTCATTTTTATTTTTCTTCATTAATTATCTTTCTTTATTTTTATGCAATACTTCATTTTTACGCAATATGTTTTCAATCAGTGCCATTGCTTCACATAACCTGTCACAATCTTCTTTATCTATATTTTTAAGTTTTTCATAAATCTGTTTATCGCCATTCCCATCTATTTTTTTCGCTTCTTCATTTCCTGTTTTTGTTAAATATAATTTTTTGATTCCCCTGCTTTCCGAAACAAGTTTTCTCGTTATCAATCCCTTTTTTTCAAGTTTTGCAAGAATCCTGCTCACATAGCTTTTGTCCATGTTCAGATGCTCACATAATACAGTGGCGTTTATTCCCTGGTTCGTATATATTTCAAATAACACTCTCGATTCAGGCCATGAGAAGCTTGTTCCTAAATAGCTTTTCTTCATAACATCTAACCATACAGTGTAGTACCGGTTAAACTGTCGTATTTTTTTTATGATATCTTCATGCAATTGTTTCCCTGCTGACTGGTGTTTCCAGTTCAATACGCGCTT
>CANTHI010000517.1 GCA_947653505.1 uncultured Eubacterium sp. | reverse complement strand
GACGCAGAAAGTATTATTACAAATGAGCGGTATGAATTTATTGCTTCCATTATAGACGCATGCTGTTCTGAAAAAAAAGGAAAAAAAGAGCTGACCGTTTCAGACCGCATCGACCGGATTGTGACAAACAGATGGCTGGCGCTGCCAGTCTTTGCGGCAGTGATGTTTTTCGTATATTATATATCTGTCTCGACAGTCGGGGATATGCTGACCGGGTGGACGAATGATACTTTATTTGGCGAATGGCTGATACCGGGTGTGGACACAGTACTGGAAGCAGCCGGATGTGCAGACTGGCTCACGAGTCTGATCGCGGATGGGATTGCCGGAGGAGTCGGAGCAGTACTCGGCTTTGTACCGCAGATGCTTGTGCTGTTTTTCTTTCTTGCGTTTCTGGAAGCATGCGGATATATGGCGCGGGTTGCTTTTATTATGGACCGGATTTTCCGTAAATTTGGCCTGTCCGGAAAATCATTTATTCCGATGCTGATTGGCAGCGGATGTGGAGTGCCGGGTATCATGGCGTCCCGTACGATCGAAAATGAAAGAGACCGCAGGATGACGGTTATAACGACGACGTTTGTGCCCTGCGGGGCAAAGCTGCCGATCATCGGTCTGATTGCGGGCGCGTTTTTCCATAACGCGGGATGGGTTTCCTGGAGCGCATATTTTGTCGGAATCGCAGCGATTATCTGTTCCGGCGTGATCCTGAAAAAAACAAGGATATTCGCAGGAGATCCGGCGCCGTTTGTCATGGAGCTGCCTGCCTACCATATGCCTGCGGCTGGAAACGTGTTGAGAAGTATGTGGGAACGGGGCTGGTCTTTTATAAAAAAAGCTGGTACAATCATTTTGTTATCCACGATTGTATTATGGTTCCTGCAGGGATTTGGCTGGACAGACGGGGGCTTTACCATGCTGGAAGCAGAACAGCTGGATCACAGTATTTTAGCTGCTTTGGGCGGCATCCTCGCACCGGTCTTTGCCCCGCTTGGCTGGGGAGACTGGAAGATGGCTGTCGCGGCCGTCACCGGACTGATTGCAAAGGAAAACGTGGTATCGACGTTTGGTATCTTATTTGGATTTGCAGAAGTAGCAGAAAACGGCGGAGAGATCTGGAGTGCACTTGCGGCATCCATGACCGGAGTGGCAGCTTATTCTTTTCTCGTATTTAATCTGCTGTGCGCACCCTGCTTTGCGGCTATGGGAGCGATGAAAAGAGAGATGAACAGTAAAAAATGGTTCTGGCTGGCAATCGGATATCAGTGTGCAGCTGCATATGCCGTGTCTTTGTGCATCTATCAGTTTGGGATGTTTTTTACAAACGGGCAGGCCGGCATCGGGACGGTGGCCGCCGGAATGCTTACGGCTGGTTTTGTGTATCTGCTGCTGCGTCCGGATCCGAAAAACAGACGGCGGCAGGCTGACAGAAATAAAATGGCTGGCGCGGGAATATAAGAAACAGACCTGCGTCCGCACAGACGGTATGTAACACACGATCCGGATTGTCCCGGCGCAGAATATATTTGGAAAAACACGAAAAAATGTTGAAATGGAGGTAGTGATGGGAACAATTGTTGTTCTGGCAGGACTTACAGGAGTTGTATTTTTGATTGTACGCAGTATGCTAAAAAATAAAAAACAGGGAAAATCCGGCTGCGGTGGAGACTGCAGCCGCTGCCGCGGCTGTCACTGACAGGCGGGATATATATACTGGCTAACCGGACGCTGGTATATTCTATTCTGGTTTATTCATCTGACCAGTACCCTGTCATATACAAAGTCCACAAATTTTTTCCTCAAAACTATTTTCTTTTGTGCTGATATCTGATAAAATAAAAAAAGGGAGATATGAAAGGAACAGGGAATCAAAGGATCACAGATATTTGCAGTCTGTATCAGACATGCAAAAATTGCAGAAGGAGAAAAGTTTGAAATGAAGGACATGAATGAGTTACTCAATACTGCGGATATGCTGATTTATACAAATGAGAACTGTACAGGGTGCAACAAATGTGTACGGGTCTGTCCGACACTTGTATCAAATATTGCGCAGGATGGAAAAATATGGGTAAATCGTGAGAGCTGTATAGCATGTGGAGCGTGTCTGGATGCATGCGGGCATGATGCGAGGTCTTTTAACGATGATACACAGCGGTTTTTCTCTGACTTAAAAAGCGGAAAGAAGATTTCCGTTATTGTCGCACCAGCATTTCTGGCGAATTATCCGAAGGAATATAAACGGGTATTTGGTTATCTGAAATCGCTGGGAGTGAACCATATTTACAGCGTGTCATTTGGCGCAGATATTACGACATGGGGCTATTTAAAATACATTACAGAAAACAATTTTGTGGGCGGAATCAGCCAGCCTTGTCCTGCTGTTGTCGATTATGTGGAAAAATATATTCCGGAGCTGCTTCCGCGTATGATGCCGGTACAGAGTCCGATGATGTGCATGGCAATCTATATTAAAAAATATCTTAAGATCACGGATGATCTGGCGTTTATCAGTCCCTGTGTTGCAAAAAAACAGGAGATCCAGGATAAAAATAATCACGGCTATGTAAAATATAATGTCACCTTTTTAAAATTAATGCAGCATATTGGAAGGGATTATACGAAGAGTCCCGAATATATGGAATGCTTCCATCAGATTCGCCAGACGCTCCTGCGGGGTACTCTGCTGCGACCACGGACTTTTATTTTTATTTTTGAACGGTCCTTTGCCCTGTATGCTCTTTTTATCCATCGCGCGCAGCTTACTTAAAGTCAGCAGTACATCATCTGTATTTTTTTCCGGATCAGTCGCCGTACCATAAATACAGCCTTTGCTACAGTTTAAAACGTCTACCATAAACGGCAGCTCTGCCCTGTTTTTCACACGTTTTAGATATTCTTCCAGATAAAGGTAGGCTTCCTGCTCCCCTTCCACCTGCCGTACTACCTGTCCCTTTCCAAGAAAATGCTCTACATTTTCCCGAAGCCCTCCCGGCATTGGATACAAAGAGCCAAGACCATATTCCAGCTCATCCATATATTCGGGACTCTTCGTATAATCCCTTCCA
>CANTHI010000516.1 GCA_947653505.1 uncultured Eubacterium sp. | reverse complement strand
TCTTACATTCTGGAAACCGGAACAATGAAACAGGGCCGCTTCCCTCATCCGGCGTCCGTGCAGCCAAAATGTAACACTCTATCATGAATCTCATGAATCATTATATTGCCCCCGCTCCGGCATAACACGCACTGCATGATTATGAATAATCTTAATATTTTATAAAATCCGCAGAAAAAAATAGACGAACCCCCAAAAATGCGGTATATTATTTAAGATATACATTCAGAATGAATAGACGTTCCCGAAATCATATTCCGGCAACAGCAAAGATAATGATGCAGCAGACAGCAGCATAAAATAAAAAGAAGAGGATGATACAATGGATTTTGAACTGGATGTGCACACGCACACAATAGCAAGTGGCCATGCTTATGGAACACTTACGGAAATGGCGAAGGAAGCGGCGGCCCGTGGGCTGAAGCTGCTTGGGGTTACGGAGCATACGCATTTTATGCCGGGGACTTGTGATGATCTGTATTTTGTTAATCTGCGTATCGTGCCGAGGGAAATGTATGGAATCCGGCTGATGCCCGGGGCGGAGCTGAATATTATGGATGAGAAGGGTACGGTGGACCTGCCGGACTGGATTATTGACCGGCTGGATTTGAGAATCGCCAGTATTCATGGCAATCTGTTCCGGATCGGGACGAAGGAGCAGAATACGGCGGCTGTGCTCGGTGCGATGAAAAATCCGAAGATTGATATTATCGGACATCCGGATGACAGTAACTGTCCTCTGGATTATGAACGGCTCGTACAGGCTTCCAAAGAGTATCATACGCTGCTGGAGATCAACAATAATTCCCTGCGGATGCCTTCGCGGAGGAATGTAAAGGAAAATATGATTACGATATTGAGGCTTTGTGAGAAATATGATGTGCCGGTGATTATGAACAGCGACGCGCATTTCATGACGGATATTGCCAATACGGATCATTCCATGCCAGTCGTGGAAGAGGCTGGATTTCCGAAAGAACTGATTTTAAATTATTCTGTTGAACAGTTTACCGCCTATATCGCACAGAACCGGGAACGGGAAAAGGCGTAAAAACAAATGAAACTATATGGAGACGGTAAGATTGCCGGATGTATAGAAAAAGACTGGGAACAGGAGAAGGCATAAAACAGTAAATTGATACAGGGAGAGTAGAAAATGACGAAATATTGCGTGAAAAAACCATTTACGATTTTCGTAGCGGTCATCGCGGTCATGGTCATCGGTGTGGTCAGTCTGACACGGATGAAGACGGATCTGCTGCCGGATATGAGTCTGCCTTATCTGATGATTATTACGACGGATCCGGGTGCGAGTCCGGAGAAAGTGGAGAGTGAAGTGACTGCCCCGATGGAGCAGGCGCTTGGGACAGTTACCGGTGTGGAAAATATTACGAGTGTCAGCGCGGAAAACTATAGTATGATTACGCTGGAGTTTGTGGAAGATACGAATATGGATTCTGCGATGGTAAAGGTTACGGCAAAGCTCAACCAGCTGGAACTGCCGGAAGTATGTGGTACGCCGAATATGCTGGAGATTTCGATGGATATGATGGCGACGATGTATGCGACGGTCAGTTATGAAGAGAAGGATATTTACGAGGTTTCTGATTTTACGGAAGAGATTATCCGGCCGTATTTTGAGCGGCAGGACGGTGTGGCAAGTGTTACTGCGGTCGGCAGCGTGGAAAAGACGGTGGAAGTGCGCCTGAATGCGTCTAAAATTGACCGGATCAATGATAAAATACTGGATGAGACGAATGAGAAGCTGGCAGAGGCCAGGGACCAGATCGAAGAAGCGGCTGAGCAGCTGGAGGATGGGAAGAAAAAACTGGCGGATGCAAAGAGCGGGCTGGAAAAACAGCAGAGCGACCTGAAAAAAACGCAGTCCGAGACAGCAAAGCAGCTGGCGGAAGCAAGTCTTGCGCTTGATCAGGCGCAGGCTGCCAAAGCGGCCTATGAGGCGAATTTAACGAGTCTGCGGGCTTCGCAGGCAGGGCTGGAGGCGGAAAAGAAGGCTTATGAGGACAATAAGGTAACAGATACATATAATGAGATTAACGGAGCGCTTGGCGCGATGCAGACAACGCTGGCGCAGCCTGCGCAGATGGCAGGCATTACGATTCCGGCGGATATCGACGATGCGCTTGGCAATCCGGAGCAGTTTGAAGCATTTGTGGAATGGATCGTGCAGATGGGGCTGGCAGAGCAGGCCGAAGAGATGACGATTGACAATCTGCAGCAGCTGTCGGATATCGTAACGAAGCGTCTGCCCCAGATCGAAACGGGGCTTGCGAATCTGAAGACGCAGATTGCCGCGGTGGAACAGGCGGTAAAGCAGGTTAATAAGCAGATGGACCAGATCGATCAGAAATATAAGGAAGCTGACAGTGGCAAGTTTGAAGCAGCCATATCGATTGCTTCGGGAGACGCGAAGATGTCTGACGGGCTGTCTGGCATTGAAAGATCAGAAAAAGATATGGACGAGGCTAAAAAAGAGCTGAAAGAAGCGAAAAAACAGTACCGCCAGTCCAGAAAAGCAGCTCTGGACAATGCAAATATCAGCAGCCTTGCCAATATGGATACGCTTTCCCAGATGATTACAGCACAGGATTTTTCCATGCCGGCTGGTTATATTAAGGATTCGAAAAAGTCAGAAAACCAGTGGCTGATCAAGGTGGGAGAGCATTATGACAGTCTGGAAAATCTGGAAAATATGCTGCTGTGCAAACTGCCGGGCGTAGGCAATGTGCGGATGTCGGATGTGGCTGATATCACAGTAATCGACAATGCGGGAGAAAACTATGCCAAAATCGACGGTGAGCAGGGCGTACTGATTTCTATTTTTAAAGGAAGCACGGCGAGTACGAGTGAAGTAGCCAAAACGTGTGAAGACGCGATGGAAAAGCTGGAAAAAGAATATGACGGCTTAAAAATCACGCCGATTATGAATCAGGGTGATTATATTACCATGTTTATCAGCAGTATTCTGCAGAGTATGATCGGGGGTGCGCTGCTCGCAGTGCTTGTGCTGATTTTATTCTTTAAGGATGTGAAACCGACGCTGGTCGTGGCGTTCAGTAT
>CANTHI010000515.1 GCA_947653505.1 uncultured Eubacterium sp. | reverse complement strand
AGTGTACGTGAAGCCTGGAAAGGTCAGGCAGCTATCCGCATCAGGCGTCTGGAAAAGCAGAAAAAATTTTGCTATTTTGTGCAAGAAAATCTTATTAAGTGCCTAAGTATTCTGCTTCCAGGCTGTGGTACTGGATGCAGAATACTTAGAACTTCTTGCATTCTGGAATAGCATGCCCCGTTTTATCGGGCAAAGGAACAGGCAGACAGATCACCGCCTCCCATCCGGCGTCCGCATAGCCAAAATGTAACATTCTTATGTAAATTGTTGCATTTTCCCCATTTCCCTCATCCAGCCTCCGTTATTGCTTTTCATAAGGCGCAAATACCTGGACCAGAATATGTGCCCGCCCATATGCGGGCAGTACAGCCGCGCATACCGGTATCGCCAGTAATACTATTTTTAGAGGCAGAAACAGATAACATGCCACAACGCCTGCGTCCAGCAGCAGCAGGAGAAATGTCTGTTTCAGATTCCGCAGCGCCAGTCCCCATGCATTTTTGATCGAATGAACCGGTGTATTGATAAATCTGCCAATCAGCGGATATGTATAATGTGAGATCACCAGCCATACAATCAAAAGAAACACCAGTACACCCGTGATGATGGATGAAAACAGCGTCTTCTGTGCCGGCCAGTAAAGCAGATTAAACAGCAGCACAGCGCCAGCTGCAAAAAGTATCACAAACGCAGTCGTTCCGTTTTTCAGATTACGCCGAAATTCTCTCAGATACACACGCACGAGATAACCGGATTCCCCTTTTGCTTCTTTGAACAGTACATAATATAAGGATGCCAGCGCCGTTCCGGTCGTAAACACCGGCACACAGGTAATGAGAAATACAAGATTGAGCATACAAAAATAAAACAGCGTATTGACCGTATCTATGACCGGATTCAGCTTTCCTGTATTCATGGACAGATCCTCCTTAACAGTTTCACTCCTTTTTTCTCCATTACAATTTCATCCTGATTCTGGTATGTACATCGTTCCAGCAGATCTTCGTACGCGCTTTCCAGTATGATTGTTTTTTTCTCTGTCGTATGATTCATCAGGAATAAATATGTACCGCCTGCATTTTCCCGCACAGCAGCTTCTACACCGGATGGCGTCTGCTGTGCTGGCTGTATCCCTGTCTGCGAAAACAGCCTGTCTAAAAATGTCTGATAAAACGCTTCGTCTGAATGTGTACCGACATAATAAGCCTTCCCTTTCCCGTACTGATTTACCGTAAGCACGGGCATGCCTGCATAAAAGTCTTCTTCATACGTACTGAGCGGATCTGCACCTTCCAGATGCATCAGGTCACACAAAATATCTGCCGGATACCGCCTGCCGCAATACGAAAATGCATTTTGCTCTCCCAGCGGCAGTGCGTCGCTTTCTTCCACCCAGATGCCAAGCAGCTCCCGCAGTCTGCCCGGATATCCGCCTTCATCCACAAGATCATGTTCATCCACAATGCCGCTGAAATAAGAGGTCACGAATGTCCCACCGCTTTTTACATAATCCTGCAGCTTTTGTTCATAGCCCTGTTTCACCATATACAGCAGCGGTGCAATCACTATCAGATACTGTTCCAGCGCATCCTGCGTACTGATGATGTCTACCGGTACATTCAGAGCAAATGCCGCCTGATAAAAGTCCTGCACCGTATCCAGATATTTCATAAGAATGCTCGGTCCGGCAGAACCTTCCACAGCCCACCAGTTATCCCAGTCAAACAGAATCGCAGCCTTAGCCGGCGTCTTCCCGTCCAGAAACAGTCTGCCAGTCTTTTCCAGCTCCTGTCCAAGCTGCGTCACTTCACGGAACACCCTCGTATCTGACCGTCCTGCATGGTCAATCACTGCTCCGTGATATTTTTCGCATGCCCCGATACTCCTGCGTATCTGGAAAAACTGTATCGCATCAGCGCCATGCGCCACAGCCTGCCAGCTCAGCAGCCGCATCTCGCCTGGCCGTTTTAGACGGTTATACGGCTGCCAGTTCGTCACACTTGGCGTCTGCTCCATCAGTACAAACGGCTTTTGTCCATCCAGCCCGCGCATCAGGTCATGGCAGAACGCTGTCATCGCCGGACTGTCTGACGGGGCAGGATAATTATCCCACGATACAAAATCCATAGACCGTGCCCATTTCTGATAATCCAGCCCTTTATATGCCGCCATCAGATTGGTCGTCACCGGAAGGTCCGGCGTAAATTGTTTCACCGCATCGTATTCCAGCTGAAAACACTCCAGCATACTGTCTGAAATAAAACGCCTGTAATCGAGCGAGATTCCCTGAAACATCGTCCGTTCTTCCCCCACGGCGCCGTCATAAAAATGCTCGCTTAAAAGATTCGGTAATACGATGTCTTCCCAGTCGTAAAATGTATGCCCCCAGAAAGCCGTATAAAAACTGCGGTTTACCGCTTCCAGTGTACCATATTTTCTTTGCAGCCATTTCCGGAATGCCTTTTCACAGTTTTCACAATAGCATTCCCCTCCAAATTCATTCGATACATGCCATGCCACAATATTGTCAAAATCCCGATACCGTTCCGCCAGCATGCCAGCCAGCTTTGGCGCGTATTTCCGGTAAGACGGACTATTCGGGCAGGAATTGTGCCGTCCTCCAAATTTCCGTTTCCTTCCATCTTTTTCTGTCCTTAAAATATCCGGATGACGCCTGGCCATCCATGCAGGATGCGCGCCGGTGGAAGTCGCCATACAGACCTTTATCCCATTTGCCCGTACCAGTTCCATAATGGCATCCAGCTTTGCAAAATCATACGTATCCTCGTCCGGCTGAAGCTCCGCCCAGCTGAACACGTTCAGTGTCACAATGTTAATATGCGCCTGCGCCATCAGACGCATATCCTCTTCCCAGACCTCTTCGGGCCACTGCTGCGGATTGTAATCTCCTCCGTACAGCATTTGCGTTTCCCTGTTATAACAGCTCATCGTTTTTCTCCTTTCTCATCTTTTTCATTTTACAGTTCCGTTTTTTTATTCTCTGTTGTATTCCGTTTCTTCTATTCTATTTTTCTATCATTCTCTGTTGTTTTCTGTTACTTCTTTTTTTAGTTTTCTATTC
>CANTHI010000514.1 GCA_947653505.1 uncultured Eubacterium sp. | reverse complement strand
CCTGCAATCAGGTAAATACCTTTTCTTTTATTCATAATTTTGCCACTCACTTTTTCATTCTGCCCCTCCTTATAATCCCTTGCCGTCATTCATCTTTGCAACAATCTTATTGACAGCCAGCAAAAGTATGACGTTAATGACCGTATTAAACAGGCCCACAGCCGTTGAAAAGCTGTAATCTCCGTCCAGAAGACCTTTTTTATACACATACGTAGCGATAATCTCTGAGGTACGCATGTTCAGATCCGTCTGCAGCGCATAAGCCTTTTCAAAACCAATACTCATAATATTTCCCGCCTGCAGGATAAACTGAATGATAACCATATCTTTAATCGCCGGCCATTCCACCGCTTTGATCTGCTGGAAAATATTGGCACCGTCAATCAGCGCCGCTTCTTTCAGCTCCTGACTGGCATTTGACAACGCTGCCGTATACATAATGGAAGCCCAGCCAGCGCCCTGCCAGATACCGCTCGCGATATAAATCGTACGGAACGCTTCCGGCATCGTCATAAAATTGATCTGCGTGCCGAGCAGCAGATTTATCGGTCCGGTTACAGACAGCAGGATGCGGACAATACCGCACAATACGATGACAGATATAAAATTCGGCATGTACAGCACGAGCTGGATTTTCTTTTTCAGCCCTGTCCGCTCAATCCGGTTCAGCAAAAACGCCAGCAGGATCGGCATCGGAAATCCCCAGAGCAGCCCGTAGATACTGAGCTTTAACGTATTGCCCAGATATGCCAGAAAATCCGGCGAGGATAAAAAACGTTCAAAATACTTAAAGCCGACCCACTCGCTCCCAAGAATCCCACGGATCGGGTTGTACCTCTGGAAAGCAATTAAAATGCCTCCCATCGGGATGTACTTAAACACCAGCGTCAGCGCCAGTGCCGGCAGCAGAAAGATGACATACAGCTGCCAGTGCTGCGTGACATACAGGAGCACATTGTGCAGTCCATTCTGCTTTGTGTCTGGTTTCTGTGCAGAAACCGTTGTTGCATTTGTTTTCATAATTTCCTCCTTTCTCTGAAACCCCTCGCAAATAATGTAACATCTTAAATTGTGCATATGTAAAATTTCGTTCGGGATTTTATAAATTAAATATAATGGATTTTTTGTGATTTGTCAATATGTTTTTTATATTTGCACAATATTTTTTTACATTTTTTAAAATATCCTTATCATAAATGCCAATTTTATGTCCCGTTCCAGAAAAAAAGCAGTCAGATTCCATAAAAAAGTATGCAAAATTAAAATTTTACATTTGACCAATTCAATTTTTTGTATTATAATATCTTTCAGAAAACATTTTACATTATCACCATAAGGATCCGCTGTCAGCACGCGGACTGATCATAATCTGATCATAATAAGAAAAGGAGGATATCCATGAACCAGTTATTTAACCCTGACAACCCGCTCATGCGTTTTATCACCAAGCTTACTTACAGCGTTTACCTGAACATCCTGTGGTTTTTATGCTGTCTGCCGGTCGTTACCGCGGGCGCTTCCACGACAGCGCTGTTTTATGTAACGCTGAAAATGGCCAGAAATGAAGAAGGCAACATTACAAAAGAATTTTTCCACGCCTTCCGCCGGAATCTGAAACAGGCTACCGGAGTCTGGCTGGTTTTATGCGCCCTCGGCGCTGTCCTTGCATTTGACGGCTATGTATTTTACCATATGCGGTTTGAAAATGTGTTCTGGACAACCGCCACAGCCGTTTTCCTTGTAGCGCTCGCGGCTTATATCATTGTATTAATGTATATTTTTCCGCTTCTGGCCAGATTTGATAACACCTTACCGGCAATGTTTAAAAATTCCATTCTCATCGGAATGCGTTTTTTATTCTGCACAGCGCTGATGGCTGGCATTTACTTTCTGATGGCACTCGTCATCATCCGCGTGTTTACACCTGCCATCATTTTTGGGGAAGGACTTTGCGCCATGCTCTGCTCCTACCTGCTGTCAAATATCCTAAAGCTCTGCGAAGAACAGAATATGCAGGATCCGGCAGACGCACAGACAGCAGACGGTTCCGGCAAACCAATAGATTTCGCAAAAAAACAGGCCTAAAAAAGCATTGCTTAAACTGCATTTTTAAACAATATTTATCATACAGATTCAGGAGGATTCCATGCTGCCAGCCCGCCATACCGAAATAACCCGTACCGAAACCATAAAAACGTTCCACCAGCTGTCCGGTATGCAAAAAATTCAGTTTCTATGGGACTATTATAAACTGCCGCTTGCCGTCACGTGCATTGCCCTATACATCGCCGGATTCAGCATTTACAGGCATCTGACGTATCAAGCCCCCGTACTGTACACAGCGCTTGTCAATATTGCCGCCGGGGAAGAGCTGACACAGTATCTGACCACAGGCTTTCTGGAATCGCTGGATGCAGACCCGGACAGAAACACCTGCCAGCTGCATTCCGGCCTGTATTTAACAGACGATGAAACCAACATTTATCATGAATATACTTATGCGTCCCAAATGAAAATCCTCGCAGCCATTGATGCCAGACAAATGGATCTCGTACTTATGGATCAGGAAGCCTTTGACGCCTTTTCGCAAAACGGCTATCTTTCTGATCTGAATGAATTTGTTTCGCCAGACCCCGTACTTTACCAGACACTGCAGCCGTATCTGATAGAAAACACAGCCATTCTGGAAGATAATTCGCTGGATTTGTATTTTGATGAAACTGCTAAATATCATGCCAGTACAGAAACATACGTTATGGGGATCGACCTGTCCGGCTGTCCGGCTGTTCAAAAAGCAGGGTTCAGCGATACTGTGTTTCTTGGTATTCTGAAAAATACGGTCCACAGGGAAACAGTTATGGAGTTTTTGCGTTACCTTTACGAGAGATGATGCGCGGCAGGGTCAGCGTTTATATCATATATTATATTTTGAGGAACAGGACGCTGGGAGAAGGATTCTCATAAAATCATGCAGATTTTTTACATTTGACAACTTATTTTTTGCGCATTATAATAGAATCATCCATTATGAAATATCCTAGGTAATTGCGAAACTCAAAGAAAATTGGAGGATAAACAGCGTAAAACACAGT
>CANTHI010000513.1 GCA_947653505.1 uncultured Eubacterium sp. | reverse complement strand
CACCGATCTGCTCAGAAGTCAGATCGTAAGTAAACGCTGTATGATGGGAATTGAGCCGGTATATATTACAGATGGTACGACGATTCCGCAGTTAAAGAAAGATCTGATGTTAGGCAGTATCGTATACGGCAAATAATACCAGAGGCAGAGAGCGGAACGCGGCTGAATGAAGATCGGGAACATCAGACGGGATGTCTGCAGGGAACCGGCATCCTGTCTGCTGATCTGTAGATAGATAGTATAAAACAAGGGAACAGGGATTTACCCGGAAATATGGAAGGAGAACCAAATTATGAAATTTTTCGTAGACACAGCGATCGTTGAGGAAATCAAAAAGGCAAATGACATGGGCGTTATCTGCGGCGTAACGACAAATCCGTCTCTGATTGCAAAATCAGGAAGAGACTTTGCGGAAGTAATCAAAGAGATCACAGATATCGTAGACGGTGCCATCAGCGGTGAAGTTAAGGCTACGACACAGGATGCAGAAGGCATGATCGCAGAAGGACGCGAGATTGCGAAAATCCACCCGAATATGGTTGTAAAGATTCCGATGACCGTAGAAGGCTTAAAAGCAGTAAAACAGTTATCTTCAGAAGGAATCAAAACAAATGTGACACTGATCTTTAATGCAAACCAGGCATTGCTCGCAGCAAGGGCAGGCGCTACCTATGTATCTCCGTTCTTAGGACGTCTGGACGATATTTCAGTACCAGGGGTAGATCTGATCCGTACGATTGCAGAGATTTTTGCCATTCATGATATTGAGACAGAAATTATCGCGGCATCTATCCGTAATCCGATCCATATCATTGACTGTGCTCTGGCAGGCGCGCATATTGCAACCGTTCCTTATAATGTCATTGAAGCGATGACAAAACATCCGCTGACGGATGCAGGCATCGAAAAATTCATTCAGGACAGCTCAAAATAAGCAGACCAGAACACAGACCGGTGCAGGGCAGCTGCAGACTTGTCCGCGGCAGCCTGTATGCAGAGTTGCGGGAGCTGCATTGTCTGTTCCTGTGGCAGCCTGTATACATGGCTGCGGGAGCTGTATTGTCTGCTCCTGCACCAGATTGGGAAAGGATATTATTATGACTGATTTAGAACTTCAGAAAACAGCGGTAGAAGTAAGAAAAGGGATCGTTACGGCTGTCCACGGTGCGAAAGCGGGACATCCGGGCGGCTCTTTATCTTCTGCTGACGTATTTACATATCTTTATTTTGAAGAAATGAACATTGATCCGGAGGATCCAAAAAAAGCAGACCGCGATCGTTTTGTATTGTCCAAAGGACATACCGCGCCGGGGTTATATTCGGTGCTGGCAAACAGGGGGTTTTTCCCAGTGGAGGATCTGCCGACGCTGCGCCATATAGGATCCCATCTGCAGGGACATCCTTGTGTGCAGCATACACCGGGAATCGACGCTTCTTCCGGTTCTCTGGGACAGGGGATTTCGGTAGCAGTAGGTATGGCACTTTCCGCAAAACTGGGCAGCGACAGCTACCGTGTGTATACCCTGCTTGGGGACGGTGAGATTCAGGAAGGGCAGGTATGGGAAGCAGCGATGTTTGCCGGACACCGCAAGCTGGACAACCTGTGCGTGATTGTAGACAACAATGGCCTGCAGATCGACGGTAAGATCGATGATGTTTGTTCTCCATATCCGATCGATGAAAAGTTTAAGGCTTTCAATTTCCATGTGATCAATGTGGCAGATGGAAATGATATGGCGCAGCTGCGTGCGGCTTTTGAAGAAGCAAAAGCGACGAAGGGGCAGCCGACTGCAATTGTGATGAAAACTGTAAAAGGTAAAGGAGTATCCTTTATGGAGAATCAGGCCGGATGGCATGGCAAAGCTCCGAATGATGAGGAATACGCAATTGCAATGGAAGATCTTAAGAAAGCAGGTGAAGCATTATGTCAGAAGTAAAAAAGATTGCAACCAGAGAGAGTTACGGCAACGCTCTGGTAGAGCTCGGGAAGGAAGCCGACAACCTTGTAGTATTAGATGCGGATCTGGCTGAAGCAACAAAGACGGGTACATTTAAAAAAGCTTTTCCTGACAGACATATCGACTGCGGTATTGCAGAATGCAATATGATGGGCATTGCGGCAGGTATCGCTGCTACCGGCAAGGTACCGTTTGTAAGCTCCTTTGCGATGTTTGCAGCAGGCCGCGCATACGAACAGGTACGCAACTCCATCGGATATCCGCATCTGAACGTAAAGATTGGCGCGACACATGCGGGTATTTCCGTAGGGGAAGACGGTGCAAGCCACCAGTGCAACGAAGATATCGCATTAATGCGCGTGATCCCGGGCATGGTAGTCATTAATCCATCGGACGATGTGGAAGCAAAAGCGGCCGTAAAAGCAGCTTACGAGCATGAAGGACCTGTGTACTTAAGGTTTGGCCGCCTTGCGGCACCGGTGATCAATGACCGTGCAGATTATAAATTTGAGATCGGCAAAGGCGTGACGCTAAGAGACGGCAAAGACCTTACACTGGTAGCAACCGGACTCTGCGTATCCGGTGCGCTGGAAGCGGCAGAACAGCTCGCGGCAGACGGCATCGACGCCAGAGTGATTAATATCCATACGATCAAGCCGTTAGATCAGGAGCTGATTGTAAAAGCAGCTCAGGAAACCGGCAAAATCGTAACAATTGAAGAACATTCTATCATCGGCGGTCTTGGCGGCGCGGTTGCGGAGCTGCTGAGCGAAAAGTGCCCGACAAAGATGCTGCGCATTGGCGTGGAAGATACTTTTGGGGAGTCCGGTCCGGCTGTGAAGTTGCTGGAAAAATATGGGCTGGATGCTGCAGGTATCTATAACAAAGTAAAAGCATTTCATTCCTGATGAATAGTGATATCTGCAGGAGCTGTTACAATATGTTATTTTCTTAATTATGTAAAGTGTTACATTTTGGGGAGCCGGACGCTGGGAGAGGGAATCTGCCCTGTCTGCTGTGTCCGCTCCAGAATGTAAGAAGCCCTAACCTGGATAAACCAAAACAGTATGTATTGGCCTCTCGGACGCCGGATGAGGGAAGCGGCCCTGTTTCATTGTTCCGGTTTCCAGAATGT
>CANTHI010000512.1 GCA_947653505.1 uncultured Eubacterium sp. | reverse complement strand
CAGCAGGCAGTAAAAAACAATAGCAAGATCCAGGTAGCGGACATGGGGAACTGTCGAAAGCAGTTCCTTATTTTTTTCATAATGTACCAGACGGTAGGCGATATGATTGCGGATTTTTGAATAATCTGTAAAAAAATCCGCATTGATCCGTCCATTCTGACAGTTCTGCCGGTAGGTCAGCAGAATATCCTTGCAGATCGCATCAAAATCAGGAAAAAATTCCTGCTTTTCATAATAGTGATTTAAAAAAATAGTCGGTGAAACATTACTTGCTTTGTTGGAAATAATCAGTCCATCAAGCTTTAATCCATTGTTTTTACAGATGGTTTTCAGCTGCATGGATGTATCAGGCTCTAACAGCTGCTCCATGCGGCGGATAATGGCAGATTTAAATTCTTCGTAATTCATAGTATTCCTCCAAATAAAGATTTTGTGGTGTTTGTCATGACAGCCGGATTGCTGTCGCAGGAGTAATGTCTGCAATGCTGGTGGATTCTGGGAATAGCCTGCAACGCCAGGAACAGGAAGGGGCGATATTGCAGGATGAGGCAGGAGAGGATGAGTGCGATGCAAAAAGTGGATGGATCAAAAACTGATATCGAAAAAGACACGCGATGAAAGAGATCTTTCACAGGAAACGGTCTGCATGGAGTACAGCAGTATATTTTATTTTCTGTCTGGGGAAGCTTTGCCTGAATCATCCGCCTTTTTCCGGTAGCCAGAGAAGGAGACAGGGCATATGCGTGTTGCCTGTGACTGCATATTTTGAAAATCTATGCGGAAAATTGTTGAACGTTGTTTACGTGCATTTACTTTATCATGTTTTATTCAAAAATGCAAGTAGTTTTTTACTTTTTTTGGGGAGAGAGCCAAAAGCAGATACCCTCTCCCAGCGTCCGGGCCCGTAAAAATTTAAAATATATCCAAAAAACATATTGACATTTCCTCATTTATCTTCCATAATGGTTCTCGGCTTGTTTATTAATAGTAAACACAAAATCCACTATTACATTTACACAAGGAGGCGCTTCATGGATATCGGACACCGTATGAAAGAGCTCCGCATCCAATACGGACTCACGCAGCAGGAACTGGCCGACCGCTCCGAGTTATCCAAAGGCTTTATCTCACAGCTGGAACGAGGGCTCACGACCCCTTCGATTGGAACCTTATTAGACATTATCCAGTGTCTGGGCACGACCCCGGCTGAATTTTTTACCGATGACGAACCGGAGCAGATCGTTTTTTCACCGGAAGATTATTTCGAAAAAAATTATAAAAAACGAAGCTGTCTGGTAGAATGGCTGATACCAAATGCACAGAAAAACGCAATGGAGCCGGTACTGATGACACTGGCGCCCGGAGGAAAGTCGGAGACACTTTCGCCGCAGGAGAGTGAGGAGTTTGGCTATGTGCTAAGCGGTACGATCCGGCTGCATTATGGTACAAGAATATACATGGTTCACGCGGGCGAATCTTTTTATTTTACCGCCGGCAAAAAACATTTTATTGAAGCGTATCAGGAAGAAGCGAAGCTGATCTGGGTCAGCACACCGCCCTGCTTCTGATGGAACACTGATTTTGGGAGGCTACTTATGGAAAAAGAACTGATTGAACTGTCGCACATTTCAAAATCCTTCGATGGGGAGCTTATTTTGGACGATCTGAATCTGACGATTCACGAGAATGAATTTGTCACGCTGCTGGGTCCTTCCGGCTGTGGCAAAACAACGACGCTGCGGCTGATTGGCGGTTTTGAGACTCCGGATGCCGGCAGGATTATTTTTGATGGGGAAGATATTACCGCGCTTGCGCCAAACGAGCGCAGACTGAATACGGTATTTCAAAAATATGCGCTGTTTAACCATATGTCCATTGCTGAAAATATTGCGTTTGGCCTGAAAATCAGCAAAAAAAGCAGGGAATATATTCAGGATAAAATAAAATATGCGCTAAAGCTGGTCAATCTGGACGGTTTTGAGCGGCGCAGTGTCGATTCGTTAAGTGGCGGACAGCAGCAGCGGATCGCGATTGCCCGCGCGATCGTGAATGAGCCGAAAGTGCTGCTGTTAGATGAACCGCTTGGGGCGCTGGATTTGAAGATGCGTCAGGATATGCAGTATGAGCTGATCCGGCTGAAAAATGAGCTTGGTATTACTTTTATCTATGTCACCCACGATCAGGAGGAAGCGCTGACGATGTCGGATACGATCGTAGTCATGAATCAGGGTTACATTCAGCAGATCGGTACGCCGGAAGATATTTACAATGAGCCGGTCAATGCTTTTGTGGCGGATTTTATCGGGGAAAGCAATATTATTGATGGTATGATGATCCGTGATAAGCTGGTGCGCGTGCTGGACGTGGAGCTGGAATGCGTAGACTCCGGTTTTGGCAGCAACCGTCCGGTCGATGTCGTGATTCGTCCGGAAGATCTGATCATTACAAAGCCTTCCGACGGATTTTATCAGGGCACCATCACATCTGTTATTTTTAAAGGCGTTCATTATGAAATCGAAGTCGACGCGAATGGATATGAGTGGCTGATTCATACAACAGAATACCATGAGCAGGGAAAAGAAGTCGGACTGCGTGTGATTCCTTTTAATATACAGATTATGAACAAACCGGAATCAAGCGATGAAAGGGTGGTGGAGACAGATGCGTAGGTTTGGAAAACAACTGCTGGCCGGTCCTTATCTGGTCTGGATGGCTGGATTTATCATACTGCCGCTGCTGTTAGTCGTTTACTATGCGTTTACGAACTCCGCCGGCAGCTTTACGCTTGCAAATATCAGCTCCATTTTTCATAAAGTCCATATGAAATCTCTGGGGCTGTCGATAAAAATCGCGCTCCAGTGTACGGTGATCTGCCTGCTGCTTTCTTATCCGCTGGCAATGATCCTGAACAAATTAAATGCCAGTCACCAGAACTTTATTGTATTTATTTTTATACTTCCAATGTGGATGAATTTTTTGCTGCGTATTCTGGCATGGCAGCTGTTATTGTCAAACAATGGTATTTTAAATGCAGTACTTGATTTTTTTCATCTGCCAAACATTTATATTTTAAACACACCGACCGCGGTTTTATTTGGTAT
>CANTHI010000511.1 GCA_947653505.1 uncultured Eubacterium sp. | reverse complement strand
ACGCCTCCCATCCGGCGTCCGGACAGCCAAAATGCAACACTTTTATGTAAATTGTTACATCTGCTCTTAAGTTCCCACTTATGATGTCGCGCCCAACCCGTTCCAAAGAGCAGATACAAAATGCCTAAAGTTTCTTACATTCTGGAAACCTGATCAATGACCGCATTCCATATTTTATGTAAAAAATTACTATAAAGGTAACAAATGCTAATTTTTGGAATCACATCCTGCTTTATGCAAAAATATTTACACAACATAAAAAACACGCTATACTATGTTCATCTCATGTGAGAAACGTATCCAAAAAAAATCAGACAGAAAGGAATGTTATTATGAAAACTTATAATGTATGTATCGTTGGTGGCGGCAGCACTTATACGCTCGGATTTTTAAAATCTTTTGTACGGCTTCGCGAGGAATTTCCGCTGAATAAACTGGTATTGTTTGACATTGATCCAGAGCGTCAGGAACCGATCGGCAAATATGGTGAAATTCTCTTCCGTGAGCGCTTTCCGGAATTAGATTTTTCTTATACTACAGATATTACAGAAGCATATACCGGCATGGACTTTGTCTTTATGCAGATGCGGGCTGGCGGGCTGGATATGCGTGCAAAGGACGAACATATTCCGCTGTCAATGGGGCTGATCGGTCAGGAGACCTGTGGCGCCGGCGGCATGGCATACGGTCTGCGCTCCTGTGTGGACATGATTAAGGCAGTGCATGATATCCGTAACCTTGCACCGGATGCATGGATCTTAAACTATTCGAATCCTGCAGCTATCGTAGCTGAGGCGCTGCGCCGCGAGTTTCCGCAGGATAAGCGTCTGCTGAACATCTGTGACCAGCCTGAAAACGTAGTACGTTCCTGCAGCCGTCTGCTTGGCTGTGACTGGGAAGATCTGGATCCGGTTTACTTCGGACTGAATCATTATGGATGGTTCACAAATATGTACAATGTAAAGACCGGTGAAGATCTGATGCCTGAAATCCGCCGCAGAATCAAAGAAAATGGTTTCCTGCCGCAGGATGCTGAGCAGCGTGACCAGTCATGGCTGGATACTTATGGCATGGTTCAGACGATTATGAATGATTTTCCGGATTATCTGCCAAATACATATGACCAGTATTATCTCTATCCGGAGTACAAGGCCAGCCACTTAAATCCGGATTATACACGTGCCGATGAGGTTAAGGACGGACGTGAAAAACGTGTATTTACGGAATGTGCCGAGGTTATCGCAGCTGGCGAACTGGGCGACCGTTTTGACGCGATTTCAGATGCCCATGCCGAAATGATGATCAAAGTCGCAGAATCCATCGCTTATAACAAAAATGACCGTCACATTATTATTGTGGAAAATAACGGAGCGATCGCAAATATGCAGGATGACGCTATGGTAGAAGTAGCCTGCGAGCTGGGTGCAAACGGTCCGCGTCCGCTGGGAGTCGGCAATATTCCGCAATTCCATCTCGGTCTTTTAGTCAATCAGGTTTCTGCTGAAAAGCTGCTGGTCGACGCGTTCTTTGAACACAGCTATCAGAAAGCGTTGGAAGCATTTACCTTAAGCCGTCTGGTTGGCGATGCGAAAAAAGCACGTAAGATTCTGGATGCCCTGCTGGAAGCAAACGAGGGAATGTGGCCTGAACTGCACTAATCCCCCGATCCTTAAGACCGGTTTGGATAACCGGAATACATGCCGCCCTGCGGTTTTGAGCCTGCAGAGCGGCATTTTTTTCAAAAGAACAGAAATTTCAATGAAATATGGAGGTTTATGCCAATGAAAAAGAATAAAATCATGGATTTCTTCTCTGCCCTTGGCCGCAGCCTGCTGATGCCGATTGCTGCCCTTGCGGCATGCGGCATTTTCCTGGGGCTGTCCTCGGCTCTGATGAAAACCCAGGTACAGGAGGCAGTTCCATTTCTGTCCCAGACCTATATCTATTTTGTTATTTTTACCATTAATAAAGTCTCTGGCGTTGTCTTTACCCTGATTCCGGTACTGTTCGCCATTTCTATTGCTTTCGGCATGGTAAAAGAAGAAAAAGAAATTGCCGCCTTTGCCGGCTTTATCGGCTACTATACGTTTCTGGTGGCATCTTCTGCCATGATCAACAGCGGTTTTATGGATTTTAGCGCATTAAAAATATCATCCATTCTCGGTGTGGAAACACTGGATATGGGCGCGGTCGCCGGCATTGTCATCGGGCTGGTTGCTGCAAAGCTGCATGACAAATATCATAAGATTACCTTTCCTGTCGCGATATCCTTTTACGGAGGCAAGCGTTTTGTCGCACTTGCGGTAATGCTGGCTTCCACGGTCATCGGACTCGTTGCCCCGTTTGTCTGGTCGCCTGTTTCAATGGCCATCAACAGCCTGGGCGGTGTGATTAAAGCATCCGGCATCGTCGGTGTTTTCGGCTATGGATTTTTGGAACGGCTGCTGATTCCGACCGGCCTGCACCATGTACTGAACGGTATCTTTCGTACAACTGCCATCGGCGGCGTTTACGAAGGTGTGGAAGGATGCCTGAATATTTTCCTGCAGTTTGTCGATCAGGTGGACCTTTCCGAGCTTGCCCCATTTACCATTTTCCTCGGACAGGGCAAAATGCCTATGATGATGTTTGGTCTTCCGGCAGCAGCTCTTGCCATTTATCAGACCTCGCCGGATGAAAAAAAGGGCAAAGTCAAAGCACTGATGATCGCGGGTGTAGCTGCCAGCATTGTTTCCGGTATTACGGAGCCGCTGGAATTTGCGTTCATGTTTGTTGCCCCGCAGCTGTTTTTATTCCATGCGTTTATGGGTGGTGTTTCGTTTGCCCTGATGGCTGCGCTGGATGTCATTATCGGCAATACCGGCGGCGGACTCATTGACTATTTCATCTGGGGTGTATTCCAGCCTGGTTCAGGAAATAAAAGGGAATGTTTCGAAAGACAGCAGATTTGACTGTATTATTCCGCTGAGCGGCGGACGGGACAGCTGTTATATGATTCATTATGCCGTAAAAGAACTGAATTTGAAACCGGTGGCCTATACCTATGACTGGGGAATGGTGACAGATCTGGCGAGGCGCAATATACAGAGGATGTGCAGTGAGCTTGGCG
>CANTHI010000510.1 GCA_947653505.1 uncultured Eubacterium sp. | reverse complement strand
GGAAAAGGAACAGGCAGACAGATCACCGCCTCCCATCCGGCGTCCGCATAGCCAATATATTCAATTTATGTTTGTAGATTCATTTTTCTGCTTAAATTAGTGCATATGGGGCCGTTCCCTCACCCAGCGTCCGGAAGCAGACAGATCCATTGTATTTTAGTTGAAATTTTCCTCAAAATAACATACAATAAAATCTACACTACCAAAAAAATATATTAAGGAGGTTTTTACATGCAGCATACAAATCCATTACTTAACAGCACCACAGATCACAAATTTATAACCATCGGTGAGATTATGCTCCGCCTGACACCTCCCAACTATGAAAAAATACGTATAACATCCAGCTTTGAAGCCAGTTATGGGGGCAGCGAGGCAAATATTGCGCTGGCGCTGGCCAATCTGGGCGTTGACAGTACATTTTTCACCGTTGTTCCAAACAATAGTCTGGGAAAAAGCGCCATCCGGCTGCTGCGCAGCAACGATGTCCACTGTACACCTGTGATTCTGAGCACACCGGAACAGACACCGACCCACCGGCTTGGCAGCTATTATCTGGAAACAGGATATGGGATTCGTGCCAGCAAGGTTATTTATGACCGTAAGCACAGCGCCATTACAGAGTTTGATTTTTCATCCGTAGATCTTTCTGCTTTGCTGGACGGTTTTACCTGGCTGCATTTAGGCGGTATCACGCCGGCGCTTTCACAAAGCTGCCGGAAACTGACGCTGGACTGTCTGAAAACAGCAAAGGAAAAAGGGCTCACCGTCAGCTTTGATGGAAATTTCCGCAGCAGACTCTGGTCATGGGACGAAGCCAGGGATTTTTGTACGGAATGCCTGCCATATGTCGACGTGCTGCTTGGTATCGAGCCGTATCATTTATGGAAAGATGAAAATGACCACAGCAAGGGTGATCTCAAAGACGATATTCCCCTGCAGCCGGATTACGAAAAACAGGATGAAATCTTTCAGGCTTTTGTCGCAAAATATCCGAATCTTCAGTATATTGCCCGCCATGTACGCTACGCCCACAGCGGTAGCGAAAATAGCCTGAAAGCCTTTCTCTGGTATGACGATCATACGTTTGAAAGCAGGCTGTTTTCTTTTCATATTTTAGACCGCGTCGGCGGAGGGGATGCGTTTGCAAGTGGTCTGATCTATGCTATCATGCATGGATACAAGCCGATGGATGCCGTAAATTTTGCTGTTGCAAGCAGTGCCATCAAGCATACGATCCGCGGAGATGCCAATATTACCGATGATGTGGAAAGTATTCGCAACCTGATGAATATGAACTATGATATCAAACGATAACAAATACAAAGGCTGTATCAGTAAAAGCGGACGGTTTACCGTCCGTTTTTTGACAATAAAATATTTTTTTGCCATACAGGCAATATTTCCTTCCTGAATACGACAATATTAGTGAAAGGTATGTATTTCTAATCGATAATATCTAACAGTTCAGTGGGTTATCTAAACCGTTACAAGGTTTTTTAAGGAGGAGGACCAGATCGTGGAACATATGGAAGACAGCCAGATTATTGCTCTGTATCATCAGAGAAACGAGCAGGCCATCGCAGAAAGCAGCCGCAAATACGGCCCCCTCTGCTGCCGGATTGCTAAAAATATCTTAAGCAACGTGGAAGATGCCAAAGAATGTGTCAATGACACCTGGTTTGCCGCATGGCGGCGGATGCCGCCGGATCAGCCGCTGGCGCTGGGTGCATTTTTCGGGCGGATCACACGCAACCTGTCTATCAGCCGCTGGCGTGCCAGCCACGCCCAGAAACGCTATCAGGGTATGGAACTGCTCCTGTCTGAACTGGAGGACTGTATTCCGGATACAAATGATGTAGAACAGATCATGGAGCGAAAGGAACTGACCAGTCTGCTGGAGCAGTGGCTGGATTCCCTGCCACAGGCGGACTGCGTCCTGTTTGTCCGCCGCTACTGGTATGGTGACGCCGTCCGCACACTGGCAGAAAAATCCCACCGTACTCCCAGTCAGATATCCCAAAAGCTGCTGCGTCTGCGTAAGAAGCTGAAACGATTTTTAGAACAGGAAGGAGTTGCCCTATGAAAGAACGTACAGACCGGCATACAAAAAAAGAAGCCGGAACAAAAGAATACAAAAATAGTGAGACACTATTTGATAGTATCACAGACATCCGGGATGATCTGATCGGACTGGCACAAAGACCAAAGACGCATCGCCGGAAAAAATGGATTTCTTATACTGCCGCAGCCGCTGCCATTGCTTTGATCATCACTGCCGGAAGTATCCTTCTGCCTTTTAGGCCTGTGGTTTCCACGGCTGCCCATGCGATTGCGAACGCGGATTATCCGCAGACGGTTCCATATCCGCAGGAGGATGATTTTACCGGTGCCGATGGCAGCTTTGATTCCAGCCGCTATGACAAAGCCTGTGAAAACTGGCAGAAAGATGTATCTACAAGAAGAAATCTGACCAGACATTATGCGGATTCTATGGATTCCTTTCTGGAAAAAAGCATCCGGCAGTTTTTGTCAGAATCAGAAACTGGAAATATAGCATATTCCCCGTTAAATGTCTGCATCGCACTTGGAATGCTGGCTGAACTGACAGACGGAACAGGCAGGCAACAGCTTCTGGAGCTTTTGGACTGCAGTGATATCCCGTCGCTGCGCAGCCGGATTCATGCGCTGTGGAATGCAAATTACCGCAACGACGGCGCCAATACCCGTATTCTGGCAAATTCATTATGGCTAAGCGACTCCATCCGGTTTGTCCCGTCTACGATGGACACGCTGGCCAGCCACTATTATGCTTCCTCTTTTCAGGGAACGATGGGTTCCGGCGCATTAAACCAGATGCTGCAGGACTGGCTGGATACCCAGACTGGAGGATTGTTAAAAAAAGATACATCAGAATCTTTGTTAACCAAAGATACCGTTCTTGCACTGGCCACGACTGTTTACTTTCGTGGGAAATGGCAGAATGAATTTTTACCACAGCAGACTGCATCCGGTATCTTTCATACACCATCTGGCGAAAAAACATGTGATTTTATGCACAAAGAAATTGACGGCACCTGTTTTTTTGGCAGACATTTTTCCGCTGTATCCC
>CANTHI010000509.1 GCA_947653505.1 uncultured Eubacterium sp. | reverse complement strand
ATAGATGTTCTCTCTTTTCATTTATTTTCATCGGCGTCAACTTCCAATTTGCTGTCACTGTGGGCGGCAAAAAGCGGTGAATACTTTGCGGGAATTGCAGTATGCGGAGCTGGTGGAGATACAGAAACAGGGCTGTGGAAAGCCCAACCGCATTTACAGGCTGGATGCCGCACCCGAAAGGACAGCACCCGTTTTGTCGATACCCTCATAACCGCCAGCCCGGAGTTTTTCAAGGGCAAGTCCCCGAAGGAGATAGCGGCCTACTTCCAGCGGGCGGCGGACTTCCTCATTGACCGGGTAGGCCGGGAGAATATCGTATCGGCGGTGGTACACATGGACGAGAAAACGCCACACCTGCAAGTACACTTGTTCGGATTCCCATTGTAATGCCTTTATGCTAATGTTTAAAATTACAAGTGTATCAACGCTTTTCCTCAATGATTTACTACGCCATTTTATACGCCAATTCTATAAAAAAATACGCCATTCTGCGATAAGATACGATAACTTTATACCAGCCTAAAATCCCTGAACCCCGCAGAAAACCAGCATTTTCCAGCCCTACCGTTCCTCACAGACCTGAAAAATATAAAACTTCAGATAATATGACTCCTGCGCAGCCCACAAAACCGGATGATCCGGCGCCTGTGTACGGAACTCCACCTGCCGCAGCCTTTTATGCGCACTGCGCGCCGCCTGCCAGATCGTCTGCGCAAACAGCTCCTGCGTCATAAAATGGGAACAGGAGCAGGTAGCCAGAAAGCCACCGTCTCTCACCAGCCTTAATCCCCTCAGATTAATCTCCCGATATCCTTTTACCGCATTTTTCACCGAACTTCTGGATTTTGTAAATGCAGGCGGATCCAGAATGACGACGTCAAACTGCCTGCCTTCCCGCTCCAGCCGGGGCATCAGCTCAAATACATCGCTGCATACAAATTCAACCAGATCTTCCAGCCCGTTCAGCTGCGCATTCAGCCTCGCCTGCGCAATCCCGCTTTCGGATGCATCTACGGCCAGTACCCTTTTTGCGCCTGCCTGCGCCGCATTCAGGGCAAACGATCCGGTATGTGTAAAGCAATCCAGCACATCTGCATCTTTGCATAATCTGCGAATTGCCTGTCTGTTGTATTTCTGATCCAGAAAATATCCCGTTTTCTGCCCATTTTCCACGTCGACGTAATATTTTACCCCATTTTCTTCTATAGGGACATTTGTCTCAAACTCTTCACCCAGAAACCCTTTCTTCCTGGACATACCTTCCTGTTCCCGCACCTTTGCGTCACTGCGTTCGTATACCCCGCGGATCATAATGCCATCCGATGCCAGTACGTCTTTTACTGTCTGCACGATCTGATCTTTCATCCGGTCGATTCCAAGTGCAAGCGATTCCACAACAAGCACGTCTGAAAACTTATCAATGACAATTCCTGGCAGAAAATCGGCTTCTCCAAAAATAATCCTGCAGCTGCCTGTATCTACTGCCTGTTTCCGGTAATTCCACGCATTCTGTACCCGCATCCGGATAAAATCCCGGTCGATCTCCTGTCCATCTTTTCTTGTCATCATCCGGATCCGGATTTTGGATGCCAGATTGATAAACCCGCTCCCCATTGCGTATCCGTCAAAATCCTGTACTTTTACAATATCTCCATTTTCAAATGTTCCGGTAACGGTATCGATCTCATTATCATATACCCACATCCCGCCTGCTTTCAGCGTTCTGCCTTCCCCTTTTTTCAGCGTTGCAACTGCACTCATATCTTCTATCCCCTGTTTCTGCTGTTTTTTATATAAGCATACCACATCTGGAATATTTTTCAAATTATTTTGTTTTTTTTGCAACTTTTCACTCTTTTTTCACGTCTTTATGATAGGATTTTTATATCATAGTGATTTTATGTTTAAAATCCCTGCAAACCCTGCATGAGGAAAGGAGATTTTCCAGATGGTAACGATCAGTCTGTGCATGATTGTAAAAAATGAAGAAACTGTATTGGACCGCTGCCTGTCATCTATTGCCGGTCTGATGGATGAAATTATTATTATAGATACCGGTTCCACTGACCGGACAAAAGAAATTGCCAGCCGCTACACCGATCTTATCTATGATTTCCCGTGGCAGAATGATTTCAGCGCTGCCCGTAACTTTTCGTTTTGCAAAGCTTCTATGGATTATATTTATGCTGCAGATGCTGATGAAGTGCTGGACAGTGAAAATTACCGGCGTTTTGTGTATCTGAAAAAATCCCTGCTGCCGGAAATCGAAATCGTACAGATGAAATATATTACTCCAGAAGAACACAATACTGTGATGAATATCCGCAATGAGTACCGCCCAAAGCTTTATAAACGGCTGCGGCAGTTCCGCTGGATTGACCCGGTTCATGAGACCGTACAGACACAACCGCTTATTTTTGACAGCGATATTGAGATCTTACATCTGCCGCAGTCGCGCCACAGCAAACGGGATTTCAGCCTGTTTCTGCATGCGTTTGGAGATGGACAGCCTATTTCTGACAAACTGCATTCCATGTACGCAAAAGAATTGTTTATCTCCGGCTCGGATGAAGATTTTCTACAGGCACAGCCTGTATTTATACAGACGATTCTGCAGGAGACCTCTCCTGTTGCAGAAGACTTCGCGCCGTCGGATTACAGCGGCCGTCTGCCAGAAGCAGTCTGCGTATTATGCCGCTGTATGCGCCTGCAGAACCTGATACCGGATTTTTTCAAATATGCCCTGCGTGCCATGACTTACTATCCATGCTCGGAAATCTGCTGTGAGCTGGGACAGTATTTTTATGATACCGCAGATTATGAAGAAGCTGCCCGCTGGTATCAGTGTGCCGCAAATGAAACATCCAGTATTTTAAATGTGCGTACAAGTGGAAATATCCCTCTGTCTGGTATCGGAAAGTGTTATGAACAGCTCTCAGAAGTATCCGCATCACAAAACGACATTTACAGACAATTATCCGAAAAATACTTCTCTGCGGCTTCCTGCTGGGAGATGCCAGAAGAAAACCAGCTTTTATAATCAATTTCCTTTTGTAAACGGCCCCTTCCGCACGCAACAATGTCCTGCGAATCACGTTTTTCAAAGTTTCCTCA
>CANTHI010000508.1 GCA_947653505.1 uncultured Eubacterium sp. | reverse complement strand
GTATTTATGCGGACAGCTTCTCCAGATAATCTACAGCTTCCTGTACCGTACGGATAAGACGGGAGCACAAAGAGGTGGAAGAAGGAGGAAAAAATTTATGGTTTGTAATACAATTCGTGAAATTATCGTACATGCGCAGCAGGAATTTGGCGATCAGGATGCGATCCGGTATAAAGTAAAAAAAGATGAGACCGAAGCAAAGTCTTTTACGCAGCTGAAACAGGACAGCGAAAGCTTTTCCTGTGTGTTAAATGCGCTTGGTGAGCAGGGCAGCCATATTGCGGTAACGGGTATGACTTCTTATGCATGGATTGTTACTTATTTTGGGGTTGTAAATTCCGGCAGCGTGGCGGTACCGCTGGACGTATCGCTTCCGGCAGAAGAGATGTGCGAACTGATCGACCGTGCTGACGTTACGGTATTTGTCGTTGATGAGGTACGTAAGGATGTGCTTGCAATTGTAAAGGAACGCTGTCCAAAATTAAAATATCTGATTTCCATGCAGCAGGAAGAGAGTACGGATGAGATCCTTTCTTTTTCCCAGCTGTTAAAGGAGCATGCCGGCAGCTTTGAACACTGGGCAAATCCGGAGGCGCTCTGTACGATTATGTTTACATCCGGAACGACCGGAAAGAGCAAGGGCGTTATGCTCACCCAGCGCAATATGGCAGAAAACGCTACCTGTCTGGATATGAAGATCCCGGCCAGAACGGTTGTGCTTTCCGTACTGCCGATCCACCATGCGTACTGTCTGAGCATGGACATTTTAAAAGGAATCTCACTCGGAAGCGTGATCTGCATCAACGATTCCCTGATCCGTGTTGCCAAAAATATTAAGTTGTTTGAGCCGGATATGATCCTGATGGTACCGCTGATGATCGAAACGATGGCTAAGAAGCTGGAAGAGGCAGCAGCCCTGCCGCCGGCTGTCGTAAGAAAAGAAGTGTTTGGAGATCATCTGCATACGATCTGCAGCGGCGGTGCCTATCTGAATCCGGATTACATCGATCTGTTTGAAAAATACGGCATTACGATCCTGCAGGGCTATGGCATGACAGAATGCGCACCGGTCATCAGCACCAATTTAAGCTGGGATATCCGCAAGGATACCGTAGGAAAGCTGATGCCGAACTGTGAAGCAAAGACTGTGGATAACGAATTATGGGTACGCGGCAGCAGCGTGATGCAGGGATATTATAAAATGCCTGAAGAGACAGAAGAAACACTCGTAGACGGCTGGCTGCGCACCGGCGATCTCGGCTATGTGGATGCAGACAACTATATTCATCTGACCGGACGCTTAAAGAACCTGATTATCACGAAAAACGGTGAAAATGTATCGCCGGAAGAGCTGGAAAATAAAATCGGCTCCCACCGTCTGGTACAGGAGATTCTCGTCCGCGATGCGCAGGGCGTGATCGAAGCGGAGATTTTCCCGGATTATGAGTATGCGCAGAAAAAAGAAATTGCGGATGTACCGGCAGCGCTGCAGGAGCTGATTGACGACTATAACAGGGAAGCGCCGGCACATAAAAAAGTGTACAGTCTCAAGGTAAGGGAGACAGAATTTGATAAAACTCCTTCCAAGAAGATTAAAAGATATTAGAAGAAATAGCTGATGTCAGGATAAAAACCATGCACTTGTATCATTTTAGTGATGCGGAGTGCATGGTTTGATGGGTTCTGTGGCTGTTATTCTTTTATTTTATCAATATCTGACATATTTCATCCATAGCATTTTTCATGATTTCTTCTTTTGATATTTCCATTACCTCCATAGTCTCACCGCCTTTGTGATGAATGCAGTTGCTATCTGACAGAGTCATGGTATGAAACCAGCTTACGGAAGGCTGCTTCGCGAAGGTATTATTCTTTAATCTTATCTAATTCTGTGAGGTTAATACCAGATGCTGTCAGAATAACTTTTAATTCAATGTACCTGTCCGTCATTCTTTTATAGGATTCAGATTCTTTATCAGCTACAATCATATAATTTTGAAGTCTTGCAAATTCTTCTACATTTCTTTGCATCATTTCTTTTTCAGCCATTTCCATTACCTCCATAGTCTCACCGCCTTTATGATGGATGCAGTTTTTATCTGATATTATTATTATAGCGTATGTGGCTGGGAGTGTAAAGCATATTCCATTGCTGATGTGAAGTGTTGCTTAATTGCTTATATTCGTGCATATGGTGCATTTTCCGCTTGTCCAAAGAGACCCCTTTTGCTTATTGGACAACCGGCTTTGGATACGCTTGTCTTTCTATAGTTACGAAAAATCATGAATTGTCTATGAAAGCATATGAAGTAATTATAAATAATCTTTCTCGTACATAAATATTCTGTACATTATAACAATAGACAAATAAAAGGCTATGCAAGTTTAAATACTTACATAGCCTTTCGTTTTATTCAGCTGTTTCTTTTTCTATCTTAGGGAACTTAATCCCCAAAATTTCAGCCAGCGCCTTTAAAGCTCCGTCTTCTGTATTGCCATTTTCTGCTTCCCGATTCAAAAATCTCTGCATTTCTTCCTTGGTCATTTCCATATACTCTCCTTTCTCCCTTTCGGGTTATTAGCCTTTTCTCTCTTTGACTAATTATACAATATCACATTATGGTGTGTATACAAATGCATTTTTTAAAAATATTTTATTTTTTCTTCATCCGTTATATTTATACTTACTATATCTGATATTTGACATTTTAGCAGACAACATAGAGTGTTCAGAGTTTCCAGTGTTATATTACCTCCATTCTTTATTTTGGTGAGTGTACCTTGTGGTAATATATTATCTTTTCTTATTTTATAGCTTGTATATCCTCTGCTTGCTAATTTCTGCATTATTTCATTTCCATCATATTGATACATTGCATCACCTTCCTTTGTTTTATTGTACTTAATATTCACGAAAAAATCAACATAAAAATTTCCTTGTAAAATTCAATTTCTTGGTTAATACATACATTATAATGTGATATCATATATACGTACCAATCAACATGCAGGTAAGAAATCAAAATGATTAGAATGGCGTTAGCAAGAAACAGCATAACAAGAAATCTTAAGATATTCGCGGACTGTATATTAACGGACTGACACATAAGGCCTCCCTTTACGGA
>CANTHI010000507.1 GCA_947653505.1 uncultured Eubacterium sp. | reverse complement strand
CGCCTCCCATCCGGCGTCCTCATAGCCAATACGCAACACTTTTATGTAAATTGTTATGCTCTTAAGTTCGCACCCAGCGTCCGCTCAGCCACAATGTAACACCTTAACGGAACCATCACGTTTCTAATGTTTTAAAGGTTTTATTCCTTGTACTTTTCATAAGTTGCTAATATAATAAAAAACAGGAGGTGCTTCAAACATGAAAAAACTGCTGATTGCGGATGACCATGCGCAGATTCTGGATGTGCTGACTGTATATGCGCGTAAAGATCAATATGAAGTATACACCGCCCGGACGGGTACAGAAGCTCTGGAGGTATTTGCGGGACAGGAATTTGATGCGGTACTGCTGGATGTTATGATGCCGGAGATGGATGGGTTTGAGGTCTGCCGCCAGATACGCAAAAAATCTATGGTGCCCATTATTATGATTACCGCCAGAGGGGAAGATTTTGAGCGTATTATGGGGCTGGACATTGGTGCAGACGACTATGTGGTCAAGCCGTTTTCGCCATCTGAGGTAATGGCACGGCTGCGTGCGGTGCTCAGGCGGATGCATGCGGCACAGGCCGGGCCGGTGGAATATCTTTTAAAAAGCAATCTGTGTATTGATCTGGACCAGTATAAAGTAACACTGGATGCAGAGCCGGTTCATCTGACCAAAAAAGAAACGGAGATTCTCTGGCTGTTAGCGTCCCATGCCGGAATGGTATTTACAAGAACCCAGATTCTGGATGCTGTCTGGGGATATGATTATTATGGGGACGAGCGTACTGTGGATACGCATATCAAGCGCCTGCGCGCAAAGCTGGAAGCTTACCGGCATCCGGACTGGGAGATTGCTACCGTACGGGGCGTTGGATACAAATTTGAGGTTTTTTATGCATAAAATAACGAAAAAACTATTTGGGTATTTTTCAGTGCTGCTCGTATTTTTTACCGTTACCGCGTTTATCGGCTTTCTGGAAGTATTCCGTTATTTTACCTGCCAGCAGCTGGAAAATGAATTAAAAGCCAGAGCGGATGCGATCACGCAGCAGCTGGAGCAATTTCTGGATCCGTCCGGACCGCAGGGCCGTGGACAGGGCCGTGGAGCTTATCTGCGTTTTGTAAACGATATCGCTATGACAGATACCTATATTCTGGATATGCAGGGGAAACCGTTTACATTTGGAAAAAACGGGGCTGTTGGAAATACACCCCCGGATGATGTTTTGCGCTTTTCCGCAGATGTATTTTCCAGCGGCAGATATGAACACATCCGGCAGAAAACGGCAGATGGCAGTCAGGTTTTTTATGCAGGGGTTCCGGTTATGAGAGATGGAACTGTGCTGCTGGCGGTTATCCTGCGGGACACGGCGGATATTCATCAGGACAGCTACTGGCTGGCGGTTACGATTCTGGGCAGCTGTATGGCACTGACACTTGTTTTGTCAGCAGTGCTGTCCATTTTTTTATCCAGACGGTTTATCCGGCCGATTCAGCAGATTGCTTTTGCGACAAAAGAACTGGCGCGCGGCAATTACCAGATCCAGACAAATGTACAGGACAAAACGGAGCTGGGAGAACTGGCAGAACAGACGGATCTGCTGGCCGGCAGGCTGGAAGCAGCCAGACAGGAAAGCAGCAGGCTGGAGCAGATGCAAAAAGATTATATTTCCAATCTGTCCCATGAACTGCGGACACCTGTTACAGTAATCCGCAGCTCCCTCGAGGCTCTGTGCGACGGAGTAGTGTCCGGTGAAAAAGCACAGGAATATGAGCGCCAGATGCTGGCAGAATGTATCTCCCTGCAACGGCTGGTAAATGATATGCTGGAGCTTTCCCGTCTTCAAAACAAAGACTTTCCGATTGAAAAGGAACACATGGAGCTTACGATGGCGCTGGAAGATGCAATACGGGCAGTCCGTGTGCTTGCAAAAGAAAAGTCTGTGAATATCCATTATGAAAAAGAACCAGAAGGATTTTTTATGGAAGGGGATTACGGGCGTCTGCGGCAGATGTTTCTGGCAGCATTAGATAATGCCGTAAAATATTCTGCCCAGGGAGCCCGGATCGAAGTGCAGACGAAAAACCAGCCGGATTTTTTTACCGTTTTCATTCAGGATCACGGCTGTGGCATTCCGGCACAGGATCTGGAGCATATTTTTGAACGGTTTTACCGCAGCGGGCAAAAGCATATCAAGGGCTCCGGACTTGGACTTGCGATTATGAAAAACATCGGAGAGCGCCACGGAATTGACATCCGGCTGGAAAGCGTATATCAGCAGGGAACAAAAGTCTGTTTTACCGTCCCGAAAAAATAATTGTACCGGAATATTCCTGAAAATGCCATCAAAATGACACATACATATTTTACTATAATTTCAGGCTAAAGAGCTGAAACAAATAAATGAAAATGGAGGACGAAAAAAATGAAAAGAAAAGTATTGGTATGGATGATGGCAGCAGCGGCAACTCTGAGTCTGACAATGCCTGTATCAGCAGCGGTTTCAGGCAAAACGGCTGGTACAAGAGGTTATCGTTATACAGACACAAACGGCGACGGGATCTGTGACTACTTTGTAGACAAAAATAAAGACGGCATCTGTGATAACTGCGACTGGAATGGAAGACCTGGCACGGGTCAGGGCAGATATTTTGTGGATCAGGATGGCGACGGGATCTGCGATCATTATACGGCACGCGGGACTGGCCGGGGAGCTGGCAGAGGCAGAAGAGGCGGACAGGGCCGCGGAAGATTTTAAATCTTATTCATGTTCAGGGCATTTGTAAAAACAGCAGGGACTGTATGTGTGTAAGGTATGCTCCACTGCCTTTTCTCCGGAAGAAAACAGGTTCAGGAAGCCGTTTACGCTCAGATGCCCTTACTGTTCCCGCGCCAATGTTGCATTCTGGCTTAAGTACGCGCTTACGGAGCCGGTTCCGTAATTACAGACACACAAATAACCAGCCGCAGATTTCAGGCATCTGCAGCTGGTTATTTTACTCTCACACTATGGCAGGATCATACTTTCCTGATTACTTCACAGCACCGTTTACCACACCGTTTAAGATCTGCTTCTGGCAGATAATATAAAATACCAGAATCGGCAGCAGCGCCAGCAGATACGATGCGAACGCCAGGTTGT
>CANTHI010000506.1 GCA_947653505.1 uncultured Eubacterium sp. | reverse complement strand
CCAAAAACGCGATAACAACCGTCTTATTGTATCTTTCAGGTATATTTTGTATCACCCTGCATATCTTCATCAGAATCCATAAAGCCACCATACCAAAAATCAGGTACAGCCATACCCTATGATGTTCCGCAACCGTATCCAGATAAGTGTTTTCAGGCAAATACCGGATTTGTACAGACAAAATAAATAAAGTCAAAAACGCAAACAGAAACAGCCCCATCTTCACAAAATATCCTGCCTTTTGTTTCAGCATACACCCACCTCACCTTCCATCTGCATCCAAAGACCCAATCTGAAAATTCATGTCCAGCCCGGCCTCAGCGCCTTCGATCCACATCTCGCCATCCGCATAGCTGGCAGCATCTCCGGCATAAATGCAAAGCGCGCTTCCTTCCTGGATAAACGGATTTACCCGCAGCATATAAGTACCAGGCTCCAGCTCCCCTGCATCGTAAAACCAGATATCCACCCATTCGTTGTCTGCACAATACTGCATGTCCATATCCGCTTCCTGTACCGTTTTCCCATCCGCATCCAGCAGGCTGACATGCAGGTTTCCATGCTGGACAGCCTGATATGTTGCTGTCATAAGCCGGATGCTGTCAATACTCCCGCCCTGCCATACGAAGCTTTGCTCTAAATCCGCAATTCCTCCCAGTTCTACCAGCTGTGTCCCAGCCGTATGATATTCGTATGGAGAAGCCGTGGAAGCGTCATACAGGCACACCCACGCATCCTGTTCAACCTCCTGCACCGGATAACCAAATATAAGCACATTCCTGCCAGCTTCCTGTTCCACACGGTCAATCACAGCATTCTGCCCGCCGTCTGTTACAAGTACTTTCCCGGCCAGCTCATCTGCATCCGCATCATGCCCTTTTAATTCCACACCCGCGGTCCTGCCCGCGTCGTCCGTCCTGCAGGCGCCTATGACCGCATGTCCATAATTCTCTCCCCACAAGCCATAAGATTTTCCAATCACATCTGTATAATGGCTAAGCGTCTGCAAACACAGCAGTCCATAAAACGCGCAGAAAAACAGCTGCAGCCCACGCTTTACATTCACATGTTCCATCAGCTTTAAAAACAGAAGGATAACAGGCAGAATCATAAAGTACATATACCGTCCCAGCAACGCCCCGATATAGGATGTATAGGTTGCCAGCGCAAGCGCAAATATATCGCAAAACAGCATACCTGCCGACACAATCATAAGCGCCTGTCCCTTTTCCTGTACGGAGTAATCAAACTGCATCTTTCTGATAAAAATGTATTCAGACAGCCTGCATACAGACCACACAACCGCCGTCAGGCCAGCCGCAAGCAGAAGGATGTTCACTGCTTCGATCATGCCGCTGTAAAATACACTCACCCGCGCCACTTCATTTGCCTGAAAAAATCCCATTGTAAACAGCCGGTATATGCCAGTCACAAGATTAACCGGTTCATGGTCCGGATTAACGATTGGAAGGACGATATCCATATGCGCATTCATACCTGTTAACGACCCGTACAGCCGGTAGCACCGCAAAGACCACGGAACCGCGCATGCGATATAAAAAGCGGTAAACCCGGCAACATGCGCCCATTTTTTGAAATACAGCAAAACCAGAAGCAGGGCGCCTGCCATAAACGCACCTGTGCTTTTTGTATAATATAAAAGCACCGACATAACCGCACCCAGACAGAACATACCCGTATGATACCCATCCGCAATCAGCCTTGCCACACAGTAAAAGATACCCGCCGAAAGCAATACTGCCAGAGGCTCATTGCTTACCCGCACAAAACGAACCAGAATCCCCGGGTTCACAGCCACCATTGCAAGAAATAAATTCCTGTTTTCCTCTGAACAGCGAATCAGCCCCCTCTGCTGCAAAAACCGCAGTGTCCGGTCCGTGATAACCGCTACCCCTGCCAGACAGGCCAGTCCAAAAAAACGTATCACGATAAATCTTGCAGTCAGGCCGCGGACAGGGGCTGCCAATATGGCCAGCAGGCAATAATACAATGGCATCTGGATGACCTCGTAACGCTCCACCGGTACCAGATTTTCCTGCCCGTTTACTTCAGATAAAAAGTCCACGTCAACCATCTGTTTCATCGTTGGCAGTTTATGATTTTCCATGATATATTGTATATAATCCAGATGCGACCCCTCATCAATCGGGGAATATGTAAGATCTCCCAAAATCAGCGCACATCCAAGCAGCAGTATACAGATATACCAGATCCTCATATACTTCCTCTCTTTGATACAAAGCGCGAATAAAACAGCCAGCAGCGCCCACATGACATAAAATGCAGGCTGGTCCTCTGTCATATCATAAGAGATTTGAAAAAATGACCAGGACGACTGAAACACGGTATATCCAAATAATGCGCCAAACGCCGCGATCACTCCAAAAATGCCAAACAATCTTTTATCCATATCTATCCTGCCTATGCTTATCAGATTGCCCGCCTCCCTTCTTTTTTTCCGTTTTCGATATAATGCAGATAATATGCCCGTCTGTCAAACCGCCACCGCTCTACGACATCCGGATTGCAGTTCATATAGATTTCCACATCAAATTCGCCGTTTGCACGCCGGCCCTCATACATGCCATAGCAGATAAAATGCTGCAGCAGCTTCTTTTTATTCCATCCAATTTTTTCGCGTATATCATCGTTTCGAAACGCGTAAAATTCGGCGTCAAATACAGGTTTCCAATAATCCTCGCCCTTCTTTAGCAGCATTCTGTCAACCCTTTTCTTATCTATTTTTTTCCGGATCAGAAAACGTATGCCAAGGTTATTCAGGTCATTATAATTCCGATAATAGATATCATGCTTTTCCTGCAGCAGAAGACATGCCGTCCTGCTCTGTTCCAGCTCTATATTATTTTTTTCCAGAATGTCCTTATAGCCTGCATACTCATAATATTTTTCTTCATAATACTTGCGCCTGCCAATCTCTTCTTCCATACGCTGAAAATATCTTTCCTGCATTTTTTCCCGGTATTCTTCCAGCATACCTGTATACTGCCCGTCTTTTTGACGCAGTGCCTGTGTAAATTCTTCTGTCTTTTTTTCCAGCGCTTTGCGAAAAACGTCCTCTTTCTGGATCAGTTCTTCTTCCAGCTGCCTGATCTTT
>CANTHI010000505.1 GCA_947653505.1 uncultured Eubacterium sp. | reverse complement strand
TGTTGGAGTTTTCACCGTTTCGAATCAGATAGAAGATTCCTGTTTTCGAATCTATTGGAAAATTCTCAAATTTGAATCAGTATAGAAGATTCAGAATAAAGGATAGGAACAGCTTATGCGTTTAAATATGAATCTTGATCACAGTATTATAGAAGCTGTAAACAGCTATCAGACAGAAATGACGGACAGTATTCTGGAGCTGGTACAGATTGACAGTGTCAAAGGGACGGCATCGCAGGATGCCCCTTTTGGCACCGGCGTCAGACAGGCGCTGGACAAAGCGCTGGACATCAGCAAACATCTGGGATTTGAAACAGTCAGTCTGGATCATTACATCGGCTATGCCCAGTATGGCACGGAAGGAGACGGTTATGTCTGCGCCATCGGGCATGTGGATGTCGTACCCGCAGGAGAAGGCTGGAAGCACCCACCTTTTAGCGGATATATGGAAAATGGAACTATTTACAGCCGTGGCGTACTGGACAATAAAGGGCCGGTACTGGCCTGTCTGTACGGACTGGCAGCGCTGAAAAAACTGGGGCTTTTGTTAAAGCGTCCGGTAAGAATTATCTTTGGCTGTAATGAGGAATCCGGCTTTGAAGATCTGAACTATTATCTCTCAAAAGAAAAACCTCCCGTCTATGGCTTTACGCCGGACTGCAAATACCCTGTCGTATACAGCGAACGGGGCCGCGCGGTTGTCCGTATTCTGGGAGATTCCAAAAATCTGGAACCGTTTTTTGATTTCGTAAACGAATATTTTATCGGCGCAAAAAATACCGGCGACCGTCTGGGCATCGACTTTTTTCATGAAGAATACGGCGTCATGGAAATGCGCGGATATAAGCTGGGATGCACAGAACAGACAGACGGCCCGTCCGGTCAGGAAACCGTCAGCTTTGACGTAACACTCAGCTATCCGGGCGGATTTACGATCGGACAGATCATGGAAAAAATACAGCAAAAAGCGCAGCAGGCCGGACTGTCCGCAAAGCTTTCCATAAACTATGATCCTGTCATATTCCGTAAAGACAGTCCTATGGTAAAAGCGCTTCAGGAAAGCTACGAAATCGTAACCGGAAAAGATGGAAGTCCGGTTACTACAACCGGCGGGACTTATGCAAAATGTATGCCGGGAATCGTGCCATTTGGCCCGAGCTTTCCGGGCCAGAAAGGAATCGGACACAATCCGAATGAATGGATGCGCGTGGACGACCTGATGGCAAACGCAAAAATATACGCACTGGCTCTGTACCGGCTGGCACAGCTGTAGCATCCGGTGCAGACAGAAAGGAGCAGAAACATGCTGGAAATATGTTGTGGCAGTTATTATGACGCGGTACAGGCCGCAGCCGGCGGAGCCGGAAGAATCGAATTAAACAGCGGACTGTATCTGGGCGGGCTGACGCCTTCTTTAGGCACACTGGAGCTTGTGAAAGAACATTGCAGTCTGAGTGTCATCGCGATGGTACGCCCAAGAGGCGGCGGTTTCTGCTATTGCAGGGAAGATTTTGAAGTCATGGAACGCGATGCACAGCTTCTGGCCCGTCATGGAGCAGACGGGATCGCTTTCGGCTGTCTGAATCCGGATGGAACAATCCACCGGGAGCAGAATGAACGCCTGATTTCCATGATACACGCAAACGGAAAGGAAGCCGTATTTCACCGTGCCTTTGACTGTACCAGGGATCCTTTCGCATCCATAGAGCTTTTGATTCATATGGGCGCCGACCGTGTACTGACCAGCGGCCTTGCGGCAAAAGCTGTGGAAGGGGCAGCGATTTTAAAAAAACTGCAGGCCGGATACGGAAAGCAGATTGAGATTCTGGCCGGCAGCGGCATCCATGCAGGCAACGCCAGAAAGCTGATGGATGATACCGGCATCACTCAGGTGCACAGCTCCTGCAAAGACTGGGTGGAAGATCCGACGACATCCTCGGACAGGGTGTCCTACGCTTTTGCCGGTCATCCGCATGAAAATGCTTATGATGTGGTTTCCAAAGAACAGGTAAGGCGGCTTCTGTTAAGTATCTGTTCATAAGCATTTAAATAGTGCATCATTATGGGAACCAGTACCATATGAGCTAATTTAAGCAGATAATTAAAACTATTAACATAAAAAAACATATATTGGCTATGCGGACGCCGGATGGGAGGCGGTAATCGGTCTGCCTGTGACTTTTCCAGAATACTTAGAGATTCTTACATTCTGGAAACCGGAACAATGAAACAGGGCCGCTTCCCTCATCCAGCGTCCGTGAGGCCAATATGTAACACACTCACTACCCAGACTGTCACTTCACTTCCCATGCTGCCTTGCCAGAACATAAATACGCTCACTGTCTGCGCGCACCGCCCCATGATCTTCATCACAGGCACACACAAACTGCATCCCCGCCTGTTCCAGCAGCCGGATGATCTGAGACAGCTCATAGCTGCGCTCATAATGTACCTCTTCATATTTACGGTAAAGCTCTTTTTGATAAAGCTCATCCGGCTGGCGCAAAAATATCGTCAGTGCATATTCATTGATCCGCTCTTTTTCATCATAATAATTATCCCAGATCAGACTGCCTTCTTTGCGATGCTCGCTGAATGTCTGCGTTCCCATAAGCTGCCGGAATTTATAGTCCATATTCAGATCAAACACAAACACCCCGTCCGGATCCAGATAGTTGTTCACGAGCCGGAACACCTGCAGCAGGTCTGCTTCCTCCAGCAGATAGTTCATGGAATCGCACACGCTGACGACAGCCCGTACGGTCCCATACAGCTCAAACTCCCTCATATCCTGTGCAAGATACAGGATTCCTTCACTTTCCTGATTTTTTGCGATGCCCAGCATTTCTTCTGAGATATCGATCCCAATCATATCATAACCACTCTGCGCCAGCAGTCTGGTCATCCTGCCGGTGCCGCAGCCAAGCTCACAGACCAGACCGTCCCGGATGCCCTCTTTTTGCAGGATCTGTATCAGAAAATCCCGCCACGCTTCATAGGGTATATCTTCCATAAATAAATCATATACTTCTGCAAATCCTGAATAAGCTTCCATTCTGTTTCCTTTCCTTTGTTATATTTGTACGTTACTATTCACGGCCTGGGAGGCCGCTCATAGTAACGATTCGGGGCGATAT
>CANTHI010000504.1 GCA_947653505.1 uncultured Eubacterium sp. | reverse complement strand
TTCGCAAAATCGCCCCTCACTCCTGAATCATATTCTCACGGAACGCGCAGTTTATACCCAGTGGGGCAGCCCCTGCGCATTCCTGACCCGTGAAAAGTAATCAAAGTACATTTTTGTGTGTGGTGTTTTTTGTGTGTAATTGTATCATATGTGCTGTGTGTACCATTTGCACTAGTACACTATAGCATAGAGATTCTGAATTGTCAATATACTTTTGCACACAAAAAAACCCGGATCTCTCCGGGCCTTAGCGTACAACCGCATGCGACATCAGATAATCAGTCCATAATCCATAATGCTGCGCATACATATGTACTTCATCAAAAGTATAATCTGCCTTTAAATATCCTCCCTTATCTGTCAGCTTCTTGCTGACGTCCAGATAAAAAATATTTTTTCCATCTGCCAGCTGTGCAATGGCCACATTTTTATCATTGATATTGATATTATTAAAGATCTCATCTCCTGATGCCTTTGCCTTGCTGACTGGAATGATTCCCTGTATATAGATCACCGCATCCGGCTGCCACTTTCGGAATTTCCTGAGAACCCGCTCATATGCTTCCTGAAAAGTGCCTGTATTTCCTGTGCCAAGCTCGTTAATTCCTACCATAAAATAAATCTTTCCATATTGATAAGTTTTCAGCATATGCGCAACACTGACTTCATCACCTGTTTTCGGATCTGTAATAAATTTATCTTCTAAAATATCATATACGTTCATCCCTGTCTTTGCAAAAAACTGTGCGTTATCCAGACCCGAATAATCCTGCATTCCAACCGTTCTTGAGTCTCCGATAAAGACCGCATCGTCAAAATAGCTTTTATCTACTTTCTGATATGAAAATTCTGTCGTCAGCGCTATTTTGCCTGGATCAGAATAATACCGGGAATCCGTCTTTCTCTTTTCATATTCTTTAAATTTTGTTTCTCCTGTTTCTTCCCTGGACTGCAGATGTCTGTTTGCGTTGTCTGCTTCTTTATGATCCGTATTTTGTTTGTCTTTTTCTTTATCTTTACTTTTATCACTTTCTTTTTGATCTGCGTCAGCACCAGACGCTTTGTTCTGATTCGCGGTTCCGTTATCTGTTCCTTTGTTATCCGTGTTTTCTCCACGGCCTGCGTCTGCGGACTTTGTGTCATCTTCTGTTCCACGGTCGTCCGGCTGGTTCGGATCTGCTGCGTCAGATTTTATTCCATCCTTTTTGTTTATCGCGGCAATCACTGTTTCATCACCATGAAATTTCCGGTCGTCCTCCGGAATCAGACTGTCTGGTGCCGTTTCTGAATCCAGAAGCGCTGTAAATACCGGATTTTCAATATATTTCTGATCCAGCTTTTGCGGTATCCTGCCTTCCGACCAGGTAAATGCTGTCAGCCCAAGCCATCCGAGCAATAGCAAAAATAATATCGGACACCGGATAAACCATTTCCACAATTTCATATTATACTTCCCTTTCACAAGTTCACACGTTATTTATTAAATTTAAGTTAAAATCAAAATCTAAAATATAAAAATGGATTATTTGCTCCATTCGCAAGTTCATACACACTCATCCAGAATACGGTGAATGCAAGCAGCACTACAATCAGTCCCCCACGGATAGCATGATAAATCTTTTCGGGCAGCTTTGTGGAAAATATCGCACATATGAGAAACAGACTGCCATATTCCTGCGCATACCGTAACAGCTGCTCTGTTCCTACAAGCACCGGCTGTATATGGATACCTGCCAGCTGCTGCAGGTAAATCAGAAGCTGCGAAAAATCAGAAATTGCAAATACTACCCATGTAACCGGAATTAAAATCCAGATATAAATATGCCCGATCAGTCTGCTTTTTTCAAGAAATCTCCCATAAACAAATTTTTCCAATGTCAGCAGAACAAAAAATCCAAGTCCCCACAGCACAAAGTTCCAGCTCGCACCATGCCATAGTCCGGTCAGCGACCATACGATAAACATATTCAGCAGCATCCGCAGATTTCCCTTCCGGTTGCCTCCAAGTGGGATGTATACGTATTCCCGAAAAAAACGTCCAAGCGTCATATGCCAGTTCCGCCAGAATTGTGTAACGGATTTTACCATATAAGGGCTGTCAAAATTTTTCGGCAAATGGAATCCCATCATATATCCAAGCCCGATCGCCATCAGTGAATATCCCCAGAAATCAAAATAAATCTGGAACGAATAAGCTACTGCTCCCATCCAGGCAACTGGCGTAGACAGGTTGGCATATCCGATTCCCTGCACCTGATTCCAGAAAATAGAGATTTTGTTCGCCAGCAATACTTTGGCGCCCAGTCCAAAGCAGAATACTTCCAGTCCATGCTCCACATCATACAAAGTCACTCTCCGGATTCTGAGTTCACCGGATACTTCCTGATACTGCACAATCGGTCCTGCAATCAGCTGTGGAAACATACATACATATGTTGCAAATTCCAGTAATGTCCCCGGATGCTTCATCTTTCTGGTATATACATCTCCCACATACGATGCAATCTGAAACGTATAAAAGCTGATGCCAAGCGGCAGTGTCAGATGCAGCAGCGGAATTACATCCTTCTTCCATATCAGGTTCAGATTCTGTGCGGCAAAATCAAAATATTTAAACAGGAATAACATTCCAAAATCCAAAAGCATTGCAAAAAATAAAATCCATCTGCGATGTCCTGTCCTTTGCTCCCTTGCCAGATGAATGCAAATCCAGTAATTCGCAAAAATTGTAAACAGCATTAAAAAAATATATACCGGCTCACCAGCTGCATAAAATATGATACTTCCCAAAAAAAGCACAAGATTACGAAACCGCTTCGGTGTCAGAAAATAGCATAAAAAAAACAGAGGCATAAATCGAAAAATAAAAATTAAACTTGAAAATACCATAACTGCCTCCATACTGAAAATATATCATCATATCTCATAAAAATCATCCTAACGTTTATATTATTCCAACAATCATTTATTATAATCAGCCTGGTGCCAGTTGTCAAATTTTATTTGTTTATGACATATCTGTTAAGATTTCGTTACCGCCTGCATTTTCGTATCATTCCGGAACCGGATTAATATCACATCATATCACATCATATCATATTTGTCGAATCATACTGCTCATTCACAATAAAATTAATTTTTGTATCCTT
>CANTHI010000503.1 GCA_947653505.1 uncultured Eubacterium sp. | reverse complement strand
ATCCGAAAAGATGAACGTGATTTCCAAAGACCATCAGATTATCTGCATCACCCATCTGCCACAGATAGCAGCAATGGCAGATACACATTTTCTGATCGAAAAACAGGCAAAAAAGAAACATACGCAGACATCCATCCGCAGGCTGGATGCCAAAGAAAGCGTTACGGAGTTAGGACGTATGTTAGGCGGTGTAAAAATAACAGACACCGTTTTAAAAAGCGCAAAAGAAATGAAGGATCTGGCAGTCGCCACAAAAAATTCCCAGAGTGAAAACAACAGATAAAGACATACTAAAGCAGAAAAGTTACTGTAAGTTACAGCGTGCGCTCCAGCAGCTGTAACTACGGTATCTGATTGTTATGCCGCATAATATTTACGGTTCGTCAGGGTAACTGTTCAGGCAGGTCTGGCCTGCTGAACTGTTACCCGTCAGTATCAATACAGAGGAAAAGGGATGTCTGATATGTTGCAAAGATTATGGATTCAGTTTCAAAGAAAAAGAAAAATCGTAGGTTATATAGAAATTGCTGCCGGTATCCTGTTTGCCTATGCGCTTTTAATGCATTCCATACCGGATCAGATTTATGTGGAACAGGGACAACAGCCCAGCTATACATTTGATGTACCAGTAACAGGCACGGTCGTAAAAAGTACGGAAGTATTCGCCGGCCGGCAGATGGCAGATAAGGATACCATTCATCTGACGCCACAGCTCCAGGCAGATGGCACAGGCCAGGCAGGGACATATCAGGTACTGTTCCGGCTGTTTGGCACCATACCGGTCAAGCGTGTTGCCGTAACGGAGGTTGGCAGAAAAGAGCTGATAGCCGCAGGCACCAATATCGGTATCTATGTAAAAAACGAGCAGATCATGATCATAGGCACAGGAGAGATCACAGACGAATCCGGTGTGAAAAGCGAGCCGGCCAGAAACGTCGTCCGCAGCGGAGACTATATCCTTGCCGTCAATGGAAAAGAAATAACGTCCAAATCCCAGCTCGTAAAAGAAATATCCTTTTGCGAAGGAAAAAAGGTCCGGCTGAAGCTGCTGCGCGGCGGGGAAAAGATCGAGGTATCCATCCAGCCGGTGCGGTCAAAGGACGGCATTTATCAGATCGGCGTCTGGGTGCGTGATGACATCGCAGGCGTAGGGACGCTGACATATGTAACAAAAGATCATCAATACGGCGCACTCGGACACGGAGTAACCGACGCGGACGTCGGCAGCCTGATTGACATTGAAAAAGGTTCCATTTATGAGACAACCATACTGGAAATCCGCAAAGGCCAGCGCGGCCAGCCCGGAGAAATGTCCGGCATGATCAATTACAACGAGCAGTACCGGCTGGGAACCGTAGAAGAAAACACAAATGTCGGAATCTACGGATCGCTGTCTGCGATGCCAAAAGAGCTGAAAGGGGTTGCAGCGCTGCCGGTCACTTATAAAGAAGGGATAAAAAAGGGAAAGGCACAGATTATCAGCTCAGTAGAAGGAAGCCGCAGGGCATATGAGATTGAAATTGAACATACGGATTATCACAGCGAAGGGAACAATAAGGGGATTCAGTTTCAGGTGACAGATGAGAGGCTGCTGGAAGATACGGGAGGGATTATCCAGGGGATGTCTGGGTCGCCGATCGTCCAAAATGGTCATATCATTGGGGCGGTGACGCATGTGTTTATATCGGATTCTAAGATGGGGTATGGGATTTTTATTGAGAATATGCTGGAGCATTAAATATAGTGTAATTCAGTGTAAAGTTACATTTAAAACAGGTGAACGCTTCTGTCCGTTGGATAGGAGCGTTTAGCGTATATTTTTTAACTTTACAAGCAATGGCAAAAAAGTTAGAATAATTAAGGAAAGGGGGAAGTAATCATGTTTTTGCAGTATATTGTAAGCAACTTTAAATCAATCGGGCATCCGATTGAGTTTAGTATGCTTCCTGTTCAAACAACGAAGGATGAACGTTTCCTTAAGTCTATTCCAACGAAAAACGGAGATTGGGAGGTGCTTTGCAGAGGCGGTTTTTTTGGACCCAATGCTTCTGGAAAATCTTCTTTTATTGAATCGATTGCATTTGCACGTGATTTTATTGTTGATGGTCAAAAAAGCGGGCAGGGGATCAGAATTGATCAATTCAGAGGAGGATTTGAGGAGTTAAAAGGAATCTCTATATTTCAGTTTGTATTTTATTTGGATAAGAAAATTTATGAATATGGTTTTTCACTGGATCGATTTCAAGTCCATGAAGAATGGCTGATGCGTATGACAAAAACAGGTTTTGTACCGTTGTTTACCCGTGTAACAGATTCTTCAGGGAAAACTGTAATTGACATTGAATCAAGGTTTGCACGAAAAGATTCAAAAGAGAGAAGATTGGCTGAGATTTTAAAAATAAGTATGCAGAAAAATCAGAAAAATCAATTATTTTTATATAAAATGCATGATAATGGAATTAAGAAAGCAGAGAAAATTGTTGATTGGTTTAAAAGACTTCAGATAATTTTTCCAGAATCCAAAGTGAAAGCTTTGCCTATTCGTATGAAAACGGATAGTGAATTGAGGACCTATATTGGTGATATGCTTCGAAAAATGGATACGGGTGTATTCGGCATTTCTGTGGCAGGTGAAGAAATAGATTTCTATGATTTTGCGGAAAATCTGAATGTTCCACATGAAATTATTGAAGAAATTGAAGATATTAGAAATGGAATTGTAAATTTTGCGGGCAAGTATTTTATCTTTGTTGAGGACGAGAAAAAGCGAACAGTACTTATCCAGCTTAAGTTCGCACATGAATTGAATGGCAAGTCTGTTCAGTTTGATATAGATGAAGAATCAGATGGCACTCAGCGATTGCTTGACCTGCTTCCTATGTTGTTTGTAATGAGAGAAGATGATCATGCTATTTATTTTGTAGATGAGATTGACCGCAGCCTTCATACAAAACTTTCTCAATATTTATTAAATGAATTTATTATTTGTTGTGAAAAGACCTATAATCAGATTGTTTTTACAGCACATGATGTAAATCTTATAAATATGAATGATTTTAGGCAAGAAGAAATTTGGTTTATTGAGAAGAATCATTTGGGAGAGTCATGTTTGCGGCCATTATCTGATTTTAATTTACAAGAAGGACAGGATACGTTG
>CANTHI010000502.1 GCA_947653505.1 uncultured Eubacterium sp. | reverse complement strand
TATCATGCATGCAGTGATGGATCACATCAGCGTCTTTTAACAGCTCATCCATCACTGCATGCATGATACAGATAAAGCAATCAAAGAAAAAGAAAAGGCACGATATGAACATCTCTGCCAGGAGTTTGGAATGGAGTGAAAAAGCTTATGTTAAAAACAGTTCTCTGCTATGGCGACTCCAATACCTATGGATTCAATCCGCTTAACGGACTGCGTTATCCGCCGGATGTACGCTGGACCGGAAGGCTTGGCCGGATTCTTGGAAACAGCTGGCAGGTGATAGAAGAAGGCTGCAATGGCAGAACCACGATTTATGATGATCCGGAGGATGGCTGGAAAAACGGACTGGAATATCTGCGTCCGTGCCTGAACTCCCATAAACCAGTAGATTTTGTGATTCTTATGCTCGGAAGCAACGATTTAAAACGGACGTTTCAGGTTCCGGCTGAAAAGCTTGCAGCGGGTATACAGGTATTAACCGGCGTCATCCTGTCCTTTACACAGGAAAAACAGGGATTCCCGCCACAAATCATCCTCGTATCCCCGCCCCGGATCGGGCCGGGAATTACCCGTTCGCCGTTCGCAGCCGCCTTTTGTGCAGATGCGGCTGTAAAATCCGGACAGTTCAGTGCCTGCTACCGGGATACTGCCAGACAATACGGGTGCATCTTTTTCGACGCAGCACAGTACGTCCAGCCTTCGGAAGCAGATTCCCTGCACCTGATGCCGCAGGCACACGCTGTTCTGGCCAGAGAGCTGGGCAATCTGCTATTAGAAACTGTGAAAAAATAACTTTGCAATATTGCTGCGCCTACATCAGCTTATAAAACAGATAAGCCGGATTCCTGCTGATGCTCTCATACGCAATCCGTATTGTCTGTTTTTTATCTGCGCCAGCATATGGCTCATACACGCAGGCTTCTGCCTGTCCGCCAATGCCCGGGAGCTTGAAATAGCCGCCGAAAACAATATAAATATCCCCCTGTGCCTGATTCCGGCTTAAAAACTGCTCAAAAGCTTCCCTGTCCACATATACATAGCTGTCATCATAAGAAATCATGCTGCCCAGATATTCTGTATCGTATGACACAGCCACGGGTTCTTTGTCATACTGAAAGACCATAATGTCCCTGCTCTCTGTGTATTGTGCATACGAATGTATCTGTACGACCCAGAGTGCAGTCAGGACTGCAAGCAGATTTCCTGCCGCCATCCCTGCGCAGGACAGCCTGCGGATGGGGCAAAAAGCTGCGATATTTCCCATCCGGCGCCTGAGGTCTGCCCATCCATTTTCCCCTGCAAAAGTAACCGCAGGCGGTGCAGGCTCCTGCCCGCAGCGCAATAGCTTTACACTTTTTAGCAGGATCCTGCCATATTCATACGCTGATATTCCGCTTTTCTGAATGCATATCCTGTCACAGATATCTTCCAGATCCGCCCTGATATATTTCTGGCAGATGGTCAGAAACGGATTGATCCAAAACAGGCAGCGCAGCACATCCCATACAAATCCAAACCATAAGTGCCCTGACCGGATATGTGTCTTTTCATGCTGAATCATTACCTTTAATTCCTCTGTCTGACAGCTGTCCAGCATGACTTTGGGCAGTACAATTTTCGCTCTGGCCAGACCGGCTGTAAACGGTGTCACGTTCATCTTTGTAATATAAATCCGTTCCCCCTGAAACATGACCGTCCGCATCCTGCTGATCTCTCTTGACAGACGGATCCGTTTTCCAAAAATTATAAAAGCAGCTGCCGCAATCCCTGCCATATAGACGTGCCCGGCCCACCGGCAGGAAGCCATCCCGTGCATCAGCCATCCTGTCAGCCTGCAGACAACCGGATCTTCATAATACAGTCTCAGCCTCCCAAGAAACGGAACGACCAGAAAGCAGCTCCAGACCATCCCTTTTAAAAATATGCGCTTTGAGAAACATATCTTTCTGCAGAACAGAACAAATCCGGTCATTGCAAAAGAAATCGCTGCGCACCATATAATCTGCATGGAATAGTATACCGCGCAAAAATCCAGGATACCTGCTAATCTTTCCCAGTCAGACATGACAACCACCCGGCTTTATCTGATGGGCGCGCAGCCTGTCATCTGCTCTTTCTGTAGATGCCACTGGTACAGCGGCCTTTGGGAGCGCTTCCAGAATCTGCCATCCGCTTTGTGTGATTTCTTCTTTTGCCATTATAAGAACGTCCTTTCATTGCTGTATAATTCTTATATCGGCCAGTCCGGATTTTTGATCAATGGCTGCCGGCACTATTTTTCACCCCGGCTGATACCCGTTTGCATCGATCTCATGCTCCACTGCAGATAAAAAACGTGCATTTGCTTTTTCGTATTCATTAAACACACTTTCATCAAAGTCATCCGGCTCTATCGTGCCGTGGTACCAGGATTTTTTGTCAAAATATTCCTGCAGCTCTGTGGAACGAAATCTCCTGCCTCTGCGTGCGTATATTTCATTTTTCGCATAATTGATTTTTTTCAGACTAAGTTCCTCCACATCACTTTCAGAAAGATACCGGATATTGCTGTCCGCTATCAGATAACTGTTTTTCGCCTTCTTCTTTTTTTCCGCTTTTTTCTTTTTTTCCGCTTTTTTCTTTTTCGCCGCTTTTTTCTTTTCTGCCTCCTGCTCCTCATCGTCCGGATCTGTATCATCTGTATTCGCATAATCCGAAAACAGCTCCGACGTATCCTCCTCATCCTGCCCGTCAGTTGCTTCTGTCAGCGGTGTTAACAGATCTGCCACTGTCTCATCCGGTACCTGATCAGGCTCCTGATCCCCAGTCCCTTGTTTTTTTAACTCTTCCTGGAAAGCCAGAACCCGGGGCCTGACCCATGAGACGATACCGGCTCCGGCTCCTATTACTATCGCGATCAGAAATAAAATCCCGACAGCTGTAAGCGCATGGATTTTCCATTGATTTTTTCCATATTTTCCGTTCATCTTATCTCCTGATTTCTTATGAACTGGATATCCAGATCTACTGCACCTGCAATCCCGTCTACCATACCCTCATTACTGTACTGCCAGTAATCAAATGCATAAGGAGTCTGTGGCAGGCTCTCGTAGTCGGCATACCAGACCGGATATTTTGCCAGCTTTTCCAGATCAAACTGATAAGCCTCCCAGCGCATATTGCTG
>CANTHI010000501.1 GCA_947653505.1 uncultured Eubacterium sp. | reverse complement strand
GCAAACTCGCGTCTCATGATTGCATTTGCCTTATGTTTCATGCTTTTTGCTGCTTTATCATGTGCTTTCTGCAGATCTGCCGGATATTTCACAAAACTGTTTTTAAGGTCATATTTCAATTTTCTGCACATCTCCAGATAATCTCTGTATTCTGTCACGAGCTCCTGCATATCTTTGTAGCGTTGTGCTCCATATTTTGTTTTTCGCAGGCGGAGAAAGCCGTACTGACTATCAAGATATTTTACAGCTTTATGTACCGTCATATGCTGCAGAATTGGCAGGACATTATACTCAACCTGGTTTTCAATTTGCCATAAGAGCAGCTTCTGTCGATTTTTTATCCCATTGTATTGTTGAAAGATCTGCAGGGCGGCAATGCTTACGTCAATCTCACGCAGAAAATCCACATCTTCGGCTGCGACGCCCAGTATCTTGTGTGTACGATTCTGTGATTCATCAATATTTCCGCAGGTGTAACGGTATACAATATCGGAAACAAGAGAATAAAATCCAGTTTTTACAAGATGTTCCAGACGCGGGTGGTTAAGATATGCGTAAAGAAACGGAAGAGATTCCATTGGCTCGTGCCAGTTATTGTAATATTGGGCGACCGGGCAGTACTTCCAGGGTGTTCCGGCAAGTTCATCCTGAAGATTTTTCGTGTAAACGTGACCGCAAGTATCAGCTTCATAGCATTCCTGCCACTGGCTGTATTTTGGACGTTCACCCTTTTTCCAGTGAGTCAGCAGGAATCCATTATTATAAGAGTAATAATAGGCTTCTGCACATATTTTTCCATCCGGATTTTTATAAATAAACTGTCTGGCATTTTCGTAGATCTGTACATCTGGAATGTCATCCTGATAGATGTAATAAACTTTAATGATCCTTATGACCAGCTCACTGTTGCTTATACGCTGTAAGACCTGACAAGTTTTACGGTCATACATATTACTTCCCCGTCTGGAGCGTGGTTTTGCCGTCAGCTCTTTCCTACAGTGCGGACATATCTTTTTTACGCCCTGTTTTACGCCGTGCAAAATAATCTTTTTCCCACATGCAGAACAGACTCCCTCTACATCAGTTGCCCCTCGTTTGTAGTTGTAAAAGAAGTATGATGGCATAACAGAGCGGTGTATCCAGCCTTTTAAGCCGCGCGGCAAGCTTTTTATGCCCGCCATTCGGCTTAAAAGGCGCTTTTCTTTGGTTCGCTGTCTTTCCAGCCTCCGGTGTTCCAGTATAGCGTCCTGTGCGCTGATCAGCGGCTTGAATCCTCCTGCGTCACTTTTAAAGTATCTGCTGACACGTTCCTCATCTTTTTGAGAGTAAAATGCAGATTTGGATGATAAAGACCAGTTTACATCCAGATGATCAAATGCAGACGTGCGCCATGCCGTGCTTCCGTCATCCCGGCATTCAAGGGTTACGAAATCATTCTGACAGTGAAACATGGTCATAAGCGGCTTAAAATCCCCCTGTGCAGCCTTTTCCCGTGAGTAGATGTACAAAACTAGGATTTTATGGCAGTCTATAATTTTAACGGCTGTACGGATTATGTATTTTATCTGTTCCGCATGTAAAAGACCGCTGCTTAACTGCATTTTTGTTCTGGGATCTGCAAATTTCCGGCACTCTCTTTTGTTTAATTTCATGCTGTCTCCCTCCCTATACAAAGCTCATCTGTTCGTATTCCCCTGTTTCTGCCTGCTTTTCTTCTTTTTTCTTCGTTTTTGCAGATTTTTTGGTCTTTGATGCAGCACTTTTTGTTTTCGGCTGTGTATTTACGTATGGTTTCGACACGAACTTTTCTTCTTTTTCTGCATCTTCCGGCGCATCTGCATCATGCATATATTCTTCCGCCCACTGGTAAACCAGGCCGTCCGGCACATCACAGCCATAAATGCCATTTTCCGGCTTTGTGTCATTATCTTTCATTTCCTGCTCCACAAATTCTTTTGCTTTTCGGTTGATATACCGGAAACAGTTAATCATGGATTTTTTAGGATGCATGGTGAGACGTGCGAATGCAGGGTCTTTACGGCATAGATCCTGTATATGTTCCGACACGCATTCTTTCATGTTGCGGCGTGTAAGCCTTTCAACATCTGTACTGATATGCTGTGTGGATGCGGCTATGATGTCAGCGTCGCTCATTAACTTTATCTTTTGCAGGGCTTCATCCTCTTTTTGCTTTTTAGCCTGCTGCCTGGCATCCCATTCAGCTTTCCGCTTAGCTTCTGTAGCTTCGTGTGCCTTCCTCTTTGCGGTATCGTCTGCATTTCCGGATTTATCACTGCTGACAGTCCCTGTGCCAGAGGACATATCCAGTACCAGCTCCTTTGGCTCTGTTTCCGGCTGTTCTTTCTGCTGTGCAGGAGCCGGTGGTTCTATCGTTTCTGCCACAATCTGTGCTTTCTGAATCAATTCCGGAGCCGGCTGTTTTGCCGGTACGTCTGCCTGTGCTTTGCCAGACGGCACCTTGTCAGCAGCTTTTGTTCCGGCTTCTGGCTCGGTACATGCGTTTACGGCAGCATTCCCATGTGTAATATCAGGCTTTTTCTCTGTAAATGCAGCAGGTTTTACCGCCTGTGCCGCTGGCTGTTGTATTCCAGTTTGCTGTACTGCAGTATGACGTCCAGATTGCTGCTGTGGTGCTTTTGTTTGTGCCATAACGGTCTGCTGCCGTTTTACGTTATCCTGACCGGACGGCACAGATTGTACGGCTGAATGATGGCTGAACGGCATCTGAAAAAGCTCCAGGCCGCTTATGTCTGACGAATAACTCATGTGATAACCTCCTTGCTATAAAATCCTGACTGAAAGCCGGTTAATTATATTCTGCTGCAGCACCCGGCCCCCGCAGGGGCCTTTTATGCCTGGTGCTATGCTGCAGTCTGTGGCTCTGGTGCGCCGATGTTTAGCAATGCGTCCAGTTCCGCAAGACGTGCCGATTTCTGTGCCAGCTCGTCCTCATACTGGAACGGCTTATTAAGCTCTGCCTGTGCTGCGTCCATCTGCTGCTGCAGATTATCACGCTTTACTTTATAAGCTGAGAGTTGGTCTTCTATTTTGCCAAGTGCATTGTTGATCCGCGTAATGTTGCCGAAAACGTCGTCTCCAATCTCAATGCACGGTTCTTATGGCTAACACCTTGAATTACATATGAGCCTTTCGCAT
>CANTHI010000500.1 GCA_947653505.1 uncultured Eubacterium sp. | reverse complement strand
TGCCGGACGCAGACGGAAACAGCTGGATATCGAAATGGGAAGTATGGATGGTGTGGCTCTTGCGAAACAGCTGCGCCAGAACGATGCGGTCATACAGATTATTTTTATAACAGGATATCCTGATTTTATCGCAGAAGGGTACGAGGTAGGCGCGGTTCATTATCTGCTCAAGCCTGTGAGTGGGGAAAAGCTTGCAGGCGCATTGGGAAAGGCAGCAGACAATCTGCGTAAAACCGCCAGAACAGTGATTTTTACGGTAGAAAAAGAAGAGATGCGCATTGTACTTTCAGATATCCTTTATGTCGAAGCGTTTGCGCATACCTGCCGGATACATGCCTCAAACGGGCAGTTGGAGGTCCGCAAAAGCATTTCGGAGATTGAAAAAATACTGGGGGAAGGCTTTGCCAGAATACACCGTTCGTATCTGGCCGGAATTTCTTATATCCGGTCTGTTTCCAGAACAGCGGTTACACTGGATAACGGTGAAAAGCTGCCGCTTTCCCGCAGCCATTACCAGTCTGTCAATCAGGCATTTATCCGGTATTATACAGGTGAATCAGAATGGGAGTTGTAAACTTTCTGCAGATGGCCTCAGGGAATCTGTTTGGGCGGATGATGGACCGCCGGATTGCAGAGTACCAGAATGATCTGCTTACAAAACACTGCGAGGAAGTACAGAATATTTATCAGACGATGCGCGGCTGGAGGCACGATTACCATAACCACATCCAGACGCTGCTTGCCCTGTCCGGCGATGAGGAAAAGACGAGGGAGTATCTTTTGAATCTCAATGACGATCTGACCCGCGTGGATACGGTTATTAAGACGGGAAATGTGATGGTGGATGCTATTTTAAACTCCAAACTGTCTCTGATCCGGACGAAAGAAATCCGTGTCAATGCCAGGGCAGTCGTTCCGCCCGAGCTGCAGATTTCGGAGACCGATCTGTGTGTGGTGATCGGAAATCTGCTGGACAATGCGGCAGAGTCCTGTCTGAAGCAGCCGGAAGATGAAATACGGTTTATCCGGATTTTTATCGGTATATTGAAAGGGCAGCTGTATATTTCTGTCTCAAATTCTTCCAGCGGTGCGTTAAAAAAATCCGGAAAAACCTATCTGTCTACAAAAAGAACCGCGGGACATGGATTCGGTCTGATGCGGGTGGACCGGATCGTGGAAAAATATGGAGGTTACATCAACAGACAGGATGAAGAAGGCGTTTTTGCGACAGAGATTATGCTGCCGCTCTGCCGGTATTAGCAATCAGAGATAAAAATTACGCTGCCGCTCTGCCGGTATTAGCAATCAGGGATAAGATTATGCATACAGAATATAAAAAACAACCGAATAAAAATAAAATGGGTAATTCTTTGCTGCTCATACTCACAGCGCTGATCTGGGGAACTGCGTTTACGGCACAGAGTGCCGGAGGGGATGCGGCAGGTCCGTATACGTTTAACTGTATCCGTTCGCTGATTGGCGCTGGTGTGCTGCTTCCGGTCATAAAGCTGCTGGATCGTCTGCAGCTGACAAAGCACCGTCCGGTCAGCCGGGAAGACTGGCGGATGCTGCTTGCCGGAGGTATTGCCTGCGGGACGGCTCTGGCGGCGGGGAGCAATCTGCAGCAGATCGGGCTCTATCTTGGTTCGTCAGCGGGCAAGGCAGGATTTCTGACTGCCTGCTATATGCTGATCGTTCCGGTTCTGGGACTGTTTTTTCATAAGAAATGCGGCTGGAATGTGTGGGTTGGGATTGTGGCGGCTGTAGCGGGGCTGTATCTTTTATGCATCAACGGAGCGTTTCAGATACAGTTTTCAGATTTTCTGCTGCTGCTTTGTGCGTTTGTATTTGCCATACATATTTTAGTCATTGATTATTTTGCACAACGGGTAGACGGGGTACGGATGTCGTGTATCCAGTTTCTGGTCTGCGGTCTGCTGTCAGCAGTACCCATGTATATGCTGGAGATCAGACCGGTATGGGCAGCGGGAGAACTGGAAGTATGGGCCAGGGTATTTACACAGGCTGAAGTCTGGATACCGGTTCTGTATGCCGGTGTGCTGTCCTGCGGCGCGGGGTATACGCTTCAGATTATCGGGCAGCAGGGGGTAAATCCGACCGTAGCGTCGCTGCTTCTGAGTCTGGAGTCAGTGTTTTCCGTGCTGGCCGGATGGGCTGTTTTAGGAGAAGCCCTGCGGGCAAGAGAAGTGTCTGGATGTGTCCTGATATTTGGGGCTGTTATCTTTGCACAGCTGCCACTGTCTGGCGGATCTCAAAAAACGGAGCAGTAGCGGAGTATCTGGCAGAAATTCACAAGGGACTCTGGCAGATACTCCCCAAAATCCGTGTATTCGTAGAAGATGATTTTCCTGACGGGTTTATAAATAAGGTCTGATATCCGCGACGAGCTGTTCTTCCAGATGAATCAGCCGTTTTGCGATATCTTTGGACGCTTCGTCAGCTGCCTGGTACTGATTCAGATATTTTTGCAGCGATTTGACACCCATATTGCAGCCGTCCGTCATCAGGCTGGCAATGGTCTGGTCGGATTCATTTAAGACCAGCTTTACATTTGTTTTCAGCCATGACATGCCTTTTGCCATGATATCCGGCTCCTTGCCGTCATCATGATAGCTGGCAAGCAGATGCTCAATTTCATCCTTTAAAGTAATATGGCAGTTTTTACAGCGCGTGAGTTCCTGCCGGAAGCTTTCGTTGCTGACATAGGAAATGACGTCATCTATGGAAGTAACTCCCATTTTAATGCCGGCGTCACATTCACGCAGCAGCCGGATTGTATCCTGTTCGATCATGTTGCAAGGTCTCCTTTCAGTATGTGAATTGTTCTGATAGGAACAGGATGTGCGGTTGTGGGGATTTTTATACATGCGATTGCGGGAGATGGTATCCGGCTGTGCGGACGCTGGGAGAGGGAAATAAAACTTTAACGAAAATTTCACATTTGGCTATGCGGACGCCGGATGGAAGGCGCTGGTTAGCATAAGCTTTACACACGTTGTAACGAAACATCATGCAGAAATTACATAAAAATGTTACATTCTGGCTATGCGGATGCTGGGAGAGGAACTTTGCCCCGTCTGCTGTGTCCGCTCCAGAATGCAAGAAGCCCTAAGTATTCTGCATCCAGTCTGTGGTACCGGACGGGCGCGACACCTGGTTCGCT